>JAFKKQ010000102.1:0-3769 GCA_017304505.1 Hyphomicrobiales bacterium
GAGATCTACACCAACATCTCCATTTCCACCGTCTACCGGACGGTGAAGCTGTTCGAGGACGCCGGTATCATCGAGCGCCATGACTTCCGCGAGGGTCGGGCCCGCTACGAACAGATACCTGAAGCGCATCACGACCACCTCATCAACCTGCGCAACGGCCAGGTGATCGAATTCCAGTCGGAAGAAATCGAGAAACTGCAGGCGGAAGTGGCGCGCAGGCTCGGCTACAAGCTGGTCGATCATCGGCTCGAGCTTTATGCCGTGCCGATCGACGACAAGCCCGGCCGGTGATGCCAAGTCGCTGGCGTCCGTGTTAGACCCTCGTGCCGGCGCCCGTTGCGGGCATCGACCGCCTGAGAATCGCGCAGCGTCGAAGACGTGGACGGCCGAGCCTGCCGTGCCCGAGCGCGGCGGGGCGTGCGGGCCCGACGAGAGAATGTGGTGAGTTGCAATGAACGAACAAATCAAGGTCCCGGACGGCACGGTCTTCAGCGCCATCGGCCAGCCGCTGCGGCGCAAGGAAGACGAGCGCCTGCTGACCGGCAAGGGCCGCTACACCGACGACTTCAGCCTGGAGGGCCAGACCTTCGCCGCGATGGTGCGCTCACCCTATCCGCACGCAAGGATCGTCCGCATCGACACCGCCGCGGCCAAGGCGATGCCGGGCGTGCTGCTGGTGCTGACCGGCGAGGACTGCAAGGCCGACGGACTGAAGCCCATCCCGCATTCGCCGGTGCCCTCCACGCATTTCGACATGAAGCTGACGGCACGCGGCGGCAAGCCGGTGTTTCCGGGCCGGCACATGCTGCTGCCGCACGACAAGGCGCGCTATTGCGGCGAGCCGGTGGCGATGGTGGTGGCCGAGACGCGCAACCAGGCGATGGACGCCGCCGAGGCGGTCGAGGTCGAGTACGAGGAGTTGCCGTTCACCGTGCAGACCGAGGACGCGCTGAAGCCCGGCCGCGCGCCGCTCTGGGACGAGACGCCCGACAACGTGCTGGTCGACACCCAGTTCGGCGACAAGGAAGCGACCGACCGCGCCTTCGAGAAAGCGGCGCACGTCGTCGAATCCACCTTCAACATCCGCCGCGTCACCGCCGTGACGATGGAGCTGCGTTCCGCGCTCGGCGACTACGACAAGGCGACCGGCCGCCACACGCTCTATTGCGGCGGCGGCAGCGCGGTGAAGCAGAAGCACGAAATCGCGGGCATGTTCGGCCTTCCGGACGACAAGGTTCGCGTGCTGTCCTACGACATCGGCGGCAACTTCGGATCGCGCAACCGGCCCTATGTCGAGTATGGCCTGGTGGTCTGGGCGGCCGGCAAGATCAAGCGGCCGGTCAAATACACCGCGACGCGCTCCGAAGCCTTCCTCACCGACTACCAGGGCCGCGACCTCATCACCAAGGTCGAGGTCGCGTTCGACAAGTCCGGCCATATTCTCGCGATGCGCGCCGACAACCTCAGCAACGTCGGCTCGGTCTGCGTGTCGCTGTCGCCGCTGTCGAAAGGCTCGGGGCTGATCACCGGCACCTATCTCATTCCGGCGGCGACGTTGCGCTCGCGTGCGGTGTTCACCAACACCATGCCGACCAACGCCTACCGCTCCTCCGGCCGGCCCGAGGTGACGTTCGCCATCGAGCGGCTGATGGACAAGGCCGCCGATCAACTGGGCATCGACCGCATCAAGATCCGGCGCATGAATCTCATCCCGGCGGAGGCGATGCCGTACCGCAACGCGGTCGGCATGCTCTACGACAGCGGCACCTACGAATCCAACATGGACCAGGCGATGAAGCTCGCCGACTGGGAGGGCTTCAAGCAGCGCAAGCGCGAGGCGAAGAAGCGCGGCAAGCTGCTCGGCCTCGGCATGGCGAATTACGTCGAGTCCTCCATCGGCGCGCCGAAGGAGCGCGCCGAGATCACTGTGAAACCCAACGGCACGGTCGATCTGGTGATCGGCACGCAGCCGGCCGGCCAGGGCCATGAGACAAGCTTCGCCCAGGTCGTCGCCGACATGATCTCGGTGCCGGTGAAGGCGATCAACATCATCATCGGCGACACCGACATCGTCAGCGTCGGCGGCGGTTCGCACTCCGGCCGCTCCATGCGGCATGCCGGAACCGTCATCGTGAAGACGGTGCCCGAGCTGATCGACAAGGGCAAAAAGATCGCGGCCCTGGCGATGAACCTGACGCCCGACAAGGTCGAATTCAAAGACGGCCGCTTCTCGTCGGAGATGAGCAACCGCAGTTTCGATTTCCTCGAACTCGCCAGGGAGACGGCGCGTCTGGTGCTGCCGCCGGAGTTGAAGGACGGCCTCGCCGCCGCCTGCACCAACGAGATGCACGAGCCGGTGTTTCCCAATGGCTGCGCCATCTGCGAGATCGAAGTCGATCCCGACACCGGCCACCCCACGATCACGCGCTACTCCACCGTCGACGACGTCGGGCGCTGCATCAATCCGCTGATCGTGCACGGCCAGACGCATGGCGGCATCGCCCAGGGCGTCGGCCAGGCGATGTGGGAGCTGTGCTACGTCGATCCGTCATCCGGGCAGCCACTGACCGGCTCGTTCATGGATTACGGCATGCCGCATGCGCACACCTTGCCGTCGTTCCGCGCGGAGATCGTCGAGGTGCTGTCGCCGACCAATCCGCTCGGCATCAAGGCCGGCGGCGAAGGCGGCACCACGCCGGCGCTCGCGGTCATCGTCAGCGGCGTCGTCGATGCGTTACGCGAATATGGCGTGCGCGACATTCCCATGCCGACAACGCCGTTCACGATCTGGCAGACGATCCAAGAGGCCAAGGCCAACGTCGCCAAAGCCGACAAGCACGCGGACAACGCCGCATCGACCTGAGCGGCGATATTCTGAGAGTCCGACTCGAAAAGCCGTCAACAAAATCGCGCGCCTCGTCATCGCCGGATTTATTCCGGCCACGACGGAAAGCAGCTTGCAATTCCAGCGCTCGAGCATATTCGCCCGGCGTTGAAGCAACCTCCGTTCGTTCCTGCGGAAGCGGGAACAAACGGGCGATTCAATCTCAAACAAACCTGCGCTAGAGAAAGCTCGAAAACGTTGTTTGAATTTCCAGTCAGGTCCTGAGCATTGTCTTGCGCGCATACACCCATCCTCTTTCTCCGCAAGACGGAAAGAGGATAAGCCGGGTATGCTGATCCGCCGGACCGAGTCCAACCACAGCGAGATGCGCCGCCGTAGCCGTCAATGGATACGACCAGTCCTCCCCGTTCGCCTTTGGGAATGACGCATCGCGAGACGATGCTGGTCGTGCTTGGCGTGCTGGTGCCGGTGTTCATGGGCTCGCTCGATAACACCATCCTCGCCAGCGCGCTGCCGACCATCGGCCGGGACTTCGGCGAGGTCCATAACCTGCCTTGGCTGATCACCGCCTATCTGATCGCCAACACCGCCATCACCGCGCTCTACGGCAAGTTCAGCGACATCCACGGCCGGCGGATCACGCTGATCATCGCGATCTCGACTTACATGGCGGGCTCGATCGTCTGCGCGCTCGCACCCAACATGACGGTCCTGATCCTCGGCCGCGTGCTGCACGGCTTCGGTGGCGGCGGCCTGACATCCACCGGCATGGTGGTGCTGGGCGATATCGCAGCGCCGCGCGATCGCGGAAAATATTACGGCTACTTCTCGGCGGCCTACACCACCGCCGGCGCCTGCGGCCCGGCGCTCGGCGGCGCCATCGCCGAATATCTGCACTGGTCGGTGATCTTCTGGATGAACGTA
>JAFKKQ010000102.1:3791-4605 GCA_017304505.1 Hyphomicrobiales bacterium
TTGCGCCGCCTGCCGCGCTACGAGCGGCCGCACAAGCTCGACTTCCTGGGCGCGGCTCTCATCATGACGGCAAGCTCGTCGTTCATGCTGGCGCTGAGCATGGGCGGCAACACCTATCCGTGGGGCTCGACGCCGATCCTGGCGCTGTTCGCCACGGCCTTCGTGCTCGGCACGGCCTTCGTCATCCGGCTGCGCACCGCGCCGGAGCCGCTTATTCCGCTGGCGATCCTGTCGGACCCGGCGGGCGGTTCCGTGTTCAATCGTCTTCGCAAGCTTTCGGCTCAGCCGGCGGTGCGCAAGGCTATTCCGTGGTTCGGCGGTGTCGCCGCGATCGGCGCACTTGCCTTGACCTATTCGGTTCTCTCGCCGGCCCCGCAACGCACGCTTTACGGGCAGCTTGACGATAGCCAGCGCGCCAGCGTGGTCGCTGCGCTCGACAAGGCGTCGATCCCTTACAAGATCGACAATGGGAGCGGCGCGCTTACCGTCAATGAAGAGGATTTGTATCGCGCGCGCATGGTGGTCGCGTCGGATGGCGCACTTGCCACTCCGCAAAGCGGTGTGGAATTGCTCGACAGCCTGCCGCTCGGCGCCAGCCGCACGATGGAAGGCGAACGTCTGAAGGCAGCCCGCGAACGCGAGCTGGAACTGACGATCAAGGAAATCGACGGCGTGGAGGCTGTGCGCGTCCATCTCGCTCAGCCTGAACAATCCGTATTCGTGCGCGAAAGCTCTCCGCCCTCGGCATCGGTGATGGTCCGCCTTGCCCAAGGACGTCAGCTTTCGGGCGCGCAGGTTACTGCAGTCGCCAATC
>JAFKKQ010000103.1 GCA_017304505.1 Hyphomicrobiales bacterium
CTGCGGTGATGCCGATGGACACCAGCGCCAGGAACGCGATCAACGCCACGAAACCGCCGATCATGAAAATATCGCCGTGGGCGAAGTTGATCATGCCGACGATGCCGTAGACCATCGTGTAGCCGATGGCGATCAGGCCGTAGATCGAGCCCAGCGTAAGGCCGATGATGAGCTGCTGGACGAAATATTCCATGCGTCCGACCCGCGCTTGAGTTGCCGCGTCGGCGGGCGTGGGCGCCGCCGAATCCCCCGCCGCGGCTGCGATTGGCGTGCTTAGCAGGGGTGCGGATGGGCGGCAACGTGGCCGCGGCGCTTTTGCGCAGCCTGCGAGCGGGTTGCTGCCGGCTGATACTCAGGCGAAGCTGTCGCGGCGGAGCGGGGCCGAGGGGCAGGGCGTGAACCCTAAAATCAGCGCCTGCCATCCGGCTGGCCGGCGGGCCGCACATTCCGCCACGGGTCCGATTTCGCGTTGGTCGGCTCCTGCGCCCTCAACCGCTTCATTGTCGCGTTGTATTGTCGCTCGTTGTCCTTCTGGGCTTGCTCCTCCTGTTCGTATTGCAATTGGAGGGGAGTTTTGGCGCCCGAGTTGCCGCTGAATTGGGCATAGGCCGGGCCCGTGAACACCGCCATCGCCGTCATTGTTGCAAGAAGGATGTATTTCATGGTTGCTGCCAGCTTGCCTTAGGACGTTGCCTCGAAGACATAATCCAGTTTACCACGGCAGCTTCATGGCAAGGAAGGCACGGGCCTCCTCCCGGAGGCATCAAGCGAGGGCAGTGCATGGACCGGCAGAAACCCGAAGATGTGGTGGGCTCGGCGCGCCCGTTTACCGGCCAGGAATACCTTGAAAGCCTGCGCGATGGCCGCGAGGTCTACATTTGCGGCGAACGGGTCAAGGACGTCACCACGCATCCGGCCTTCCGGAACGGCGCGCGCACCATAGCGCGACTTTACGACGCGCTGCACGATCCCAAGCAGAAGGACGCGCTGACGTGCCCGACCGATACGGGCTCGGGTTCGTTCACCCACAAGTTCTTTCGTGTTGCGCACTCGCGCGAGGACTTGATCGGCCAGCGCGACGCCATCGCCCATTGGGCGCGGCTTTCCTACGGCTGGATGGGCCGCTCGCCGGACTACAAAGCGTCGCTGATGAACACGCTGGGTGCCAACGCGGCGTTCTATGGGACGTTCGCCGACAATGCCAAGCAGTGGTACGCGCGCGCGCAGAACCACGTGCTGTTCATGAACCACGCCCTGGTCAATCCGCCGATCGACCGGATGAAGGCCGCCGATCAGGTCAAGGACGTATTCATCACCATCCAGAAAGAAACCGACGACGGAATCATTGTCTCCGGCGCGAAGGTTGTGGCGACGTCGGCCGCTGTCACCCATTATAATTTTCTCGGCCAGAACGCGGCGATTTCGATTGGCGACAGCGACCTTGCGGTGATGTTCATCGCGCCGATGAATGCCCCTGGCATCAAAGTCATTTGCCGCACCTCCTATGAGATGGCGGCGACGGCCACAGGGACGCCGTTCGATTATCCATTGTCGCTGCGCTTTGACGAGAATGACGCGATCTTCGTGTTCGACAATGTACTGATCCCTTGGGAGAACGTCCTCGTTCATCGCGATATCGAAAAGATCAAGGTGTTCTTCCCGCGCTCGGGGTTTCTTGCGGGCTATCAGTTCCAGGGCTGCACGCGGCTTGCGGTCAAGCTTGATTTCCTCACCGGTTTGATCGCGAAGGCGTTGCGCGCCGCAGGATCCGATGAGTTCCGCGGCAACCAGGCCCTGCTCGGAGAGGTGATCGCCTGGCGCAATCTGTTCTGGGCGCTCTCGGACGCAATGGCAGGCAACCCGATGCCGTGGGTCGGCGATGCGGTGTTGCCGAACGTGCAGTCGGGGGCGGCCTATCGCGTGTTCGCCGGCGATGCCTATGCCCGGATCAAGGAGATCGTCGAAAAGATCGTGGCGTCATCGCTCATCTACCTGCCGTCCTCGGTCAGGGACTTCAAGAATCCGGCCATCGAGCCTTACCTGAGGCGCTATGTGCGCGGCTCCCACGGCATGGAGTTCAAGGAGCGCATCAAGACCATGAAGCTCTTATGGGATGCGATCGGAACGGAGTTCGGCGGCCGGCATGAGCTTTACGAATACAACTACGCCGGAAACCATGAGGACATCCGCATCCATGCGTTGCTGAACGCCCGCGGTTCCGGCGCTTTGGACGGGATGATGGCGCTTGCCGATCGGTGCATGTCCGATTACGACGAGAACGGCTGGACCGGCGATACGTGGCTCAATCCGGAGGACGTCCGCTGATCCGTCCGTTAGTCTTGCGCTGAGCGCAGGGTGTTGGGCTCGCGCCCATCCGGAAAATCCATTACATGTGATTCCATGAGTTGGATCGATCAACATCCCGATATGGCGGGCGCCTTCGCCGCGGTCGCCTCTGCCAAAAGCGTCGAGGCCAAATTGTTCCGGGAGGCGATGAGCCGCCTCGGCGCGGCCGTGCATGTCATCACGACAGACGGTTCGAGCGGCAAGGCCGGCCTGACTGCGACCGCCGTATGCTCGGTTTCGGATGCGCCCCCGACCGTGCTGGTTTGCCTCAACCGCAACGCCGGCAGCACGCCGATTGTGCGCGGCAACGGGGTGTTCTGCGTCAATACGCTATGCGCCAGCGACGAGCACATCGCCGACACGTTCGCGGGACGGACCAAGGTGAGCCGTGAAGCGCGCTTCGAGACGGGCGAATGGTCGACCCTTGCCACCGGCGCGCCGGTCTTGATGAGCGCCGTCGTCGCGCTCGATTGCCGCGTGGTCGAGGTGAAGGCGGTGGCCTCCCATGACATCTGTTTCGGCCTCGTCGAGGCGATCCATTCCGGCCCGCCAGGGGCGGCGCTGGTCTATCACGATCGGCTCTACAAGCATGTGTGAGCCGCCGCGGCGCGGCTTTTCCACACGATTGTCCGAAGGCGGGTGACGGCGGGGGCCGCCCGCTTTCCCTGAGGTTGCCCGCTCGCCTATGCTTGCCGCATGGCCACGGTCACCGCGCTTCCGCTGTTTCATCTTTACGGCGATCCGCCGGACGATCAGGCATTCGATTTCATCCATATCGAAACCATTTCGTCGCGCTCCTCGGCGCACGACTGGCTGATCCGTGCGCACCGCCACCGCAACCTGTTCCAGATCCTGTTGATCGAGCGCGGTGGCGGCGAGATGACGTTCGAGGCTGCAACCTTGGGCTTCTCCTCTCCGGCCGCGATCCTGGTGCCGCCGACCACGGCGCACGGTTTCCGCTTCCAGCCCGAGATCACCGACGGCTGGGTCGTGAGTTTCACCGAGGACGTGGCCGAGGCGCTTGGCGAGCGCTCGGGCGAGGCGCTCAAGCGGCTCAAGGCGCTTGCCGCCGACCCGGTGATCCCGCTGCGCGATGCCGCCGAGATCAAACGGCTCGCCGCGCTCTGTGCCGATCTGCATGAGGAAGGCTTCCTCGCACGCGAGGGTTTCCGCCTGGCGATGCGGGGCCTGTTGGCGCTGATCGCGATCGAGGTGGCGAGGCTTGCGGCCAGCCGTGCCCGCACGGGAGCGGTGACGCTGGCGCAAGCGGACGGCACCGTGGAGGCGCTGCGCCGCCTCGTCGAGGAGCACTTCCGCCAGGAACGGCTCATCAGCTTTTACGCCGAGAAGCTTGCGATCACACCCGACCGGCTCAACGATCATGTGAAGCGGGTCAGCGGCGTCACCGCGGGCCATCT
>JAFKKQ010000104.1 GCA_017304505.1 Hyphomicrobiales bacterium
GGATGTCGTCGCGATGGTCTGCGATGTCGGCGAGGGTACTGTCCATCGCCTCTGGGAGCCGCTGGCCGCCAAGCAGCGGCCGAACAACGGCTATGCCGGCAAGTTCTCACAGCCCTATTGCATCGCCGCGGGTTTCCTGCGCGGCAACGTGGGCTTGAGCGATTTCTCCGACGCTGCGGTGACGGAGCCCGCGGTCGTCGCGCTGGCGGCGAAGGTCCGCTACCGCATCGACCCGGATAATCCCTATCCGAACAACTTCACCGGCCACATCCGCGCGACATTGCGCGACGGCAGCGTGGTCGAGGAGCGCCAGCCGCATATGCGCGGCGGTGCGCATGAGCCGCTGACGCGGAAGGACATCGAGGATAAATTCCTGCTCAACGCCCGCCACGGCCGCTATGACGCCGCGCAAGGGGCGGCGGCGCTGAAACGGGTGTCGAATGTGTTTGGCGGGCGGATCGATTTGTCTTCCCTACGTGGATAGGGTTTTTCCGTTCATCGCTTGCGAACGATCCTGTAGCCGCTGAGTCGGGGATAGGCTACGTCTGTTCGACGATTTCAATATTGCGGTTCAGGGACGTCTCGTCTTGGCGGGGCATGACAGCCGAATGAGGAATTGGAATGAGTGACCAGGAGCTTGCGGGTCGTGTCGCCATCGTCACCGGCGCCGGGCGGAATATCGGGCGCAGCATCGCGCACGCGCTTGCGGATGCCGGGGCGTCCGTCGTTATCAACGTCCGCTCGAACAAGGCCGAGGCCGACGCGGTTGTGAAGGAGATCGAGGCGAAGGGCGGCCGTGCGATGGTCGCCATCGCGGATGTGGTCGATGTTGCAGCGGTCGATAAGATGATTGCATCCGCGGTCGAACGGTTCGGCCGCATCGACATCCTGGTCAATAACGCGGCGCTGCGGGCCGAGAAGCCGCTGGAGCAGATGTCGCTTGAGGAATGGCGGCATGTGATCGGCGTCGTTCTCGACGGCGCTTTCATCTGCACCAAGGCCTGTCTGCCGTATTTGAAGAAAAGCGACGGCGCCGCGATCGTCAATGTTGGCGGCCTGAGCGCCCACACCGGCGCCGCGCACCGCGCCCATGTGGTCACCGGCAAGGCCGGCCTGATTGGCCTCACCCGCGCGCTGGCCCACGAGTTCGCGGGCAAAATCCGGGTGAACACCGTGACGCCGGGCCTGATGCAGACACCCCGGCCGCCGGGCCAGCCCGAGCCGCAGCATCATTCGTTCTCAAATCCCCTGGTCGGCCGGCGCGGGTTACCGGAGGATATTTCGGAACTCGTGCGGTTTCTCGCCGGCCCGCGCGCGGCTTATGTCACCGGCCAGAATTACCAGTTGAACGGCGGAGCGCATTTGAGTTGATGAGGTGACGTTGTTGAGGACCGGAGCGGACCGTTGATGCCAAGGTCGCCGTCGTGGGTTGTGGTGATCGGGGTCATCCTCGTTCTGCAAACGGTTTCGGCCACGCTCGGTCGCGTGGTGCCGGTTGCCGGTCCGGCGTTCACCGTCGAATTCGGCTGGAACGAAAGCTGGGTCGGCTATCTGATGGCCGCCAACATCGTTGGCGCATTGCTGGCACTGACGGCGGGGATCGGCCTGATGCACCGCCTGGGCGGTGTGCGTGCGCTGCAGTGGAGCCTTTTGATCGGCTCGGCATCGCTGCTGCTGTATCTCCTGCCATCCGTGGCGCTGGCCCTCTTCGCCAGCGCTTGCGTCGGCCTGAGCAACGGCATTGCCAGCCCGGCCGGCAGCGAGGTCCTGCAGCGCTTCACACCCGCGGCGCACCGGAATCTCGTTTTTTCGATCAAGCAGGCCGGCGTTCCGCTTGGCGGTGTGGTGGGAGGGCTTGCCATCCCGCCGCTGGTCGAAGCAATGGGCTGGCGGCTGGCCGCGGTCGTTGTTGCGGTGGCTTGCATCCTCGCGACTGTCCTCACGTGGTCGCTGCGATCCGGGATCGACCCGCCGCCCGGCGAGCGGCCACGACAACCGCTCGCTTCCTTCCGGCTTGACGACATCCTGGTGCCTTTGCGATCGCTGTCGCGCGGCAATCGGTTGTGGCGCGCGTCCTGGATCGGCGCATTCCTGGCTGTGCCTCAGGCCGCCTGGGTGACGTTCGTGGTGACGTATCTCGTGATTGCGCTCGATCAATCGCTCAGCACGGCGGGGCTGGTTTTCGCGGTGATGCAGGCGACCAGCGTGCTCGGCCGCATCGTACTGGGTTGGGTCGCCGACCATATGGCATCCAGCAGCACCACGCTTGCCATCGCGGCCTTGGCCTCGTCGATTTCGACCATTCTCCTGGCATTCAGCACATCGGCGTGGCCGTTGTGGACGTTCATTACCCTTGCTGCAGTTGCGGGGATCGCCGTGGCGGGCTGGAACGGCGTCCAGATTGCCGAAGTGGCGCGGCGCTCGCCGCCGGAATTGATCGGCGAGACAGCGGCCGGCGCTGTCATCTTTGTTTTCATAGCAAATATGCTGACGCCGATTGCCTTCGCCGCATTCGTCGCGGTGACCGGCCGTTACGACGTGGCTTTTCTCGTGTCCGCGGCATTCGGCTTGATCTGCCTGCCGCTGCTTTACGGGCTTGACCGGGTGACCGAAAAGCCCGGCCGCTGACGGCGGGTGGCAGCATGTCGCCAGAAATGCTAAATGCTCAGTCAGATGATCCAACCCGGAATCGAGGGCGTCATGTACAGCGAGCTCGGACTTTTCATCGACGGCGCGTGGAAGAAGAACGGCAGCGGCAACAAGGGCGAGGATGTCCTCAACCCGGCGACTGAGAAGCCGCTGGCGCATCTGCCGCACGCGAGCAAATCCGATCTCGATGAAGCGCTGGCATCGGCCAAGAAGGGCTTTGCTGTTTGGAAGGCCACCTCCGCTTACGACCGCTCGAAGATTTTGCGCAAGGCCGCCGATCTGATGCGCGAACGCCATGACGCTATCGCCAAGATCATGGTGCTGGAGCAGGGCAAGCCGTACCCCGAAGCGCGCGGCGAGGTTATCGTCTCGGCCGATATCATCGACTGGTACGCGGAGGAGGGCCGTCGCTCCTACGGACGCATCGTGCCGGGCCGCGGCAAGGTGCGCCAGCTTGTCGTCAACGAGCCGGTGGGTATCGTGGCGGCGTTCACGCCGTGGAATTTCCCGGTCCTCACGCCAGCCCGCAAAATCGGTGGTGCGCTGGCCGCCGGCTGTTCGCTGATCCTCAAGGCGTCCGAAGAAACCCCCGGCGCATGCGTCGAGATGGTGAAGTGCTTCGCGGACGCGGGGCTTCCGGCGGGCGTTCTCAGCCTCGTGTTCGGTGTGCCGGCAGAGGTGTCGGAGCATCTGCTGGCGCAGGACGCGGTGCGAAAGATTTCATTCACCGGCTCCATCCCGGTGGGCAAGCATCTCGCCGCGCTTGCCGCCAAGGGTATGAAGCGCACCACGATGGAGCTCGGCGGTCATTCGCCGGTGGTGGTGTTCGCTGATGCCGATCCGGAAAAGGCCGCCGACACGATCGCGGCGTTCAAATACCGCAACGCCGGCCAGGTCTGCATTTCGCCGACGCGGTTCTATGTGCAGGAGGACGTCTACCCGCGCTTCCTCAAGCGTTTCACGGAATATGCCAACGGCATCAAGCTCGGCGACGGTCTCGAGAGGGGCACCACGATGGGGCCGATGGCCAACGCCCGTCGGATCGATGCGATGGAAACCTTCGTCAACGATGCTAAGGACCGCGGCGGCAAGATC
>JAFKKQ010000105.1:0-3730 GCA_017304505.1 Hyphomicrobiales bacterium
TGTCGCTGTCGCGCAGCACGATGATGGTGAACTCGACCGAAATCCTCCGGCCGCCCTTGGTCAGCGCCGGAACGGCCAGGATATCGCCCGAGCCATAGCGCGTCGCGCCGCCGGCCATCACCCGGTTGAAGCCTTCCTGATGCCGGGCCCGAAGATTCTCCGGGATGATGAGATCGAGCGGCTGGCCAACCGCTTCTTCGGCGGTAAAACCGAAGATGCGGACGGCCCCTGGATTCCAGAAACGGATGACGCCGTCGCGGTCCGCGACCAGGATGGCATCCGACTGCGTTTCCAGGATCGCTTCAGCGAGGTGGTCGGTGATGCTCATGATGCCTTCTGCGATCGGCTGCCGGCCGCAACGGCGGCAAGCCCCGATTCCAGGCCCGCGACAATGTCCGCCTCCGCTTCGAGCCCCACCGACAGCCGCAGCAGGCTGTCGCTGATGCCGGCGATGCGGCGCGCCTCCGCGCTCATGCCGGCGTGGGTCATGCTCGTCGGATGAGCAACCAGGCTTTCGACCCCGCCGAGCGATTCCGCCAGCGTGAAGATCCCGACCGCTTCCACGAACCGGCGCACGTTCTCAACGCCGCCCGCCAGTTCGAAGCTCAGCATGGCGCCAAAGCCGGCCTGCTGCGCCTTGGCCAGCTCGTGGCCTGGATGCGACTTGAGACCGGGATAGTGAACGGCCGCCACCAGGGAATGGCCCTCCAGGAACGCCGCCACCGCCGCCGCGTTGGACTGCTGGCGCTCGATACGCGGAAACAATGTCCGCACCCCGCGCAGCGTCAAATAAGCGTCAAACGGCGAACCTGTCACGCCGATGACATTGGCCCAGGCCGCCAGCGCCTCGACGTCCGCCTTGCTCGCCGCGATCACGGCGCCGCCGACCACATCCGAATGGCCGTTGATGTACTTCGTGGTGGAATGGATGACGAAATCCGCACCGAGAAGGATCGGGCGCTGCAACGCCGGCGACAGGAAGGTGTTGTCGGCCGCGACCTTCGCACCCACGGCCTTGGCGCGCCCCGCGATCCGCTTGATATCCACGATGCGCATCAGCGGGTTGCTCGGTGTTTCAACCAACACCAGCGACGGCGACTTCGCCAGCGCCGCTGAAAGCGCCGCATCGTCGTTCTGATCGACGAACTCAACCTTGAAATGTCCGCGGTCCCGCCGCGCGGCGAGAAGCCGATACGTGCCGCCGTAGCAATCGTGCGGCGCGACCACGAGATCGTCCCGCCCGAGCAACCCAAGCATCAGGTCGATCGCCGCCATCCCGGACGACGTCACCACCGCACCGGCGCCCCCCTCAAGCTTGGCGAGCGTATCCGCCAGCATATCCCGGCTGGGGTTGGCCGAGCGCGTGTAGTCGTAAGCCCCCGCCTTCTCGAAACCGGCGAAGGCGTAGGTGCTCGACATATAAAGCGGCGGCGTGACGGCCCCAAACGCGCTGTCGGTGGCGACTCCGTTCGCCGCCGCGACGGTCTGAGGCTTCCTGAGATTCAGCATGAGGCGGGCCTTTCCCTTTAGGGGAGACGTATACGACCCGTCATGCGGGGAGGCTAGCCGTCGGATCACGACATTCCGCTTCGGCCGCAGGCTACCTGATCCGCGGAAGCTCGTTGAACTGGTGGAACGGCGGCGGCGAAGACAACGTCCACTCAAGCGTGGTCGCGCCCTCTCCCCAGGGATTCCCCGCCGCCCGCGTCTTCTTGATGAAGGCATAGGCCATGCCCACCAGGAACACCATCAGGCCCATCGCCGAAATGTACGCGCCAATCGATGAAACATGGTTCCAACCGCTGAACGCATCGGGATAGTCGGCAACGCGGCGCGGCATTCCCGCAAGTCCAAGGAAGTGCTGCGGGAAGAACGCCAGATTGACGCCGACGAAGGTCGTCCAGAAGTGCACTTTGCCCAGGAAGTCCGAGTACATGTAGCCCGTGATCTTCGGGAACCAGTAGTACCAGCCGGAGAAGATGGCAAAGACAGCACCGAGAGACAGCACGTAATGGAAGTGCGCCACGACGTAATACGTATCCTGCGCCGAGCGGTCGATGCCCGGATTGGCCAGCACCACGCCGGTCACGCCGCCGACGGTGAAGACGAAGATGAAGCCAACGGCCCAAAGCGTCGGGGTGCAGAATTTGACCGACCCACCCCACATGGTGGCGATCCAGGAGAAGATCTTGATGCCGGTCGGCACCGCGATCACCATGCTCGCGGCCGCAAAGTACGCCTGGGCCGGCATCGACATCCCGACCGTGTACATGTGATGCGCCCAGACGACGAAACCGATGAAGCCGATCGAGATCAGGGCGTAGACCATGCCCAGATAGCCGAACACCGGCTTGCGGCTGAAGGTCGAAACCACCTGACTGATGATCCCGAAGCCCGGCAGCACCATGATGTAGACTTCGGGGTGACCGAAAAACCAGAACAGATGCTGGTAGAGGATAGGGTCGCCGCCGCCGGCCGCGTTGAAGAACGTCGTGCCGAAGTTGCGGTCGGTCAGCAGCATGGTGATCGCGCCAGCCAGCACGGGCAGCGACAACAGCAGCAGGAACGCCGTCACCAGCACCGACCACACGAACAGCGGCATCTTGTGCAATGTCATGCCCGGCGCGCGCATGTTGAAGATCGTGGTGATGAAGTTGATCGCGCCAAGGATCGAAGACGCGCCGGCGATGTGGATCGACAGGATCACAAAATCCACGGCCGGTCCCGGATGTCCCGATGTCGAGAGCGGCGCATACATCGTCCAGCCGGTTCCCGCGCCAAGCGAGCCCGGCTCGCCTTCAACGAACATCGAAATCAAAAGCAATGCAAAGGATGACGGCAGCAGCCAGAACGAGATGTTGTTCATGCGCGGGAACGCCATGTCCGGCGCGCCGATCATCAGCGGCACCATCCAATTGCCGAAGCCGCCCATCATCGCGGGCATGAGCGCAAAGAAGATCATGATCAGACCGTGATTGGTCACGAGCATGTTGTAGGTGTGCGGGTTCGTGAAGATCTGCAGCCCCGGTTCCTGCAGTTCCGCACGGATCAAGATGGACAGAAGGCCGCCGATCAGCCCCGCACAAATCGAAAACACCAGGTACATTGTCCCGATGTCTTTGTGGTTGGTCGAAAAGACGTAGCGGCGCCATCCGGTCGGGTGGCCGTGAGCGTGGTCGTGAGTCTGATGGGATTCGGCGGCGACAGTCATGATTCAGACAGCTTTTCTTGGGGTTTCTTGAGCCTTTTCCGGCTTTTCAAGACGAACCATCCCACTGTGCCGCCGGTTGTAAAAATGAATTTAATTGACATTTCAGTGCATGTTTGATGCTAGATGGGCATGGACACCGAGCTGGCCCGAACCTTCCTGGAAATCGTCTCCACCGGAAGTTTCATCCGGGCCGCCGAGCGGTTGAACGTCGGCCAAACCACGGTCAGCGCCCGGATCCGCACTTTGGAACAGCAACTCGGGCGCCCGCTCTTTGTCCGCAACAAAGGCGGCGCGACGCTGACGCCGGCAGGCGAACAATTCCTGCGCTACGCCCCGACATTCGTGCAGCTCTGGGAGCGCGCCCGCCATCAGGTTGCCGTTCCGGCAGGCCACCGCACGGTGCTGAGCGTCGGCAGCGAGGTCAGTCTGTGGCAGCCCCTGCTGCTGGATTGGGTACTCTGGATGCGTCGCTCGCTCCACGACATCGCCTTGCGCGTCCACGTCGATGTGCCGCAAGAC
>JAFKKQ010000105.1:3766-4238 GCA_017304505.1 Hyphomicrobiales bacterium
CTCGACGTCGCGATCATGTATGCGCCCCAGCATCGGCCGGGCCTGATGATCGACCTGCTGCGCGAGGAAGAGCTGGTTCTGGTGACGACCGATCCGGCGTCACATGCCTCGTCGGAAAAGGACTATGTGCACGTCGACTGGGGGCAGGATTTCGTGCTTCGCCATGACGTCAGCTTTCCCGATGCCATGCCGGGACTTCACGTCAACCTTGGCCCACTCGGCCTGAGCTACATTCTCGCGGCCGGCGGCTCCGGTTATTTCCGGGTGCATACCATCCAGCCTTATCTCGCATCGGGGCAGCTTCACATCGTGCCGGGCGCATCGCGGTTCGCTTACCCCGTCTATGCGGTCTATTCCGCTCACGGCGATGACGCCGTCCTGGAGCCGGCGCTCGCCGGCTTGCACACCATCGCCCAGGAACAGGCGGCTTAGAGCATGATCCCGAAAAACGCGAACCGGTTTTCGGGACCAT
>JAFKKQ010000106.1 GCA_017304505.1 Hyphomicrobiales bacterium
GTCAAGCATCTGCGCGGCGACGAACCCATCAGGGCCTCGACCGCGATTGCGATGTTCGTTCGCAATGAGCCGCCGGACCGGGTGATCCGCAATCCCGATGCGATGTTGCGGGAGATCGACGCGGCCGGCGCGGGCAGCCGCTTCCATTTCTATGTCTTGAGCGACACCAGCCGCGACGACATCGCCGCGCTGGAGGAAGCGGGCTTCGGTGCGCTCTCCGCGCAATGGCGGGATCGCGTGTCGCTGACCTACCGCCGCCGCGACGAAAACACGGGATTCAAGGCCGGCAACTTCTGGGATTTTTGCGAACGCTGGGGCAACCGGCACGAGTTCGCCATCACGCTCGACACCGACAGCTTCATGACCGTATCGGCGATCCTGCGGCTCGTGCGCATCATCGAGGCCGATCCCAAGCTCGGCATCCTGCAAGGACTGGTCGTCGGGCTGCCCTCGACCAGCGCGTTCGCCCGCATCTTCCAGTTCGGCATGCGGCTCGGCATGCGCTCTTGGACCGTCGGCAGCGCATGGTGGCAATCCGATTGCGGCCCCTACTGGGGTCATAACGCGGTGATCCGCCTGGCCCCGTTCATGGCGCACTGCGCGGTCGGCGGCCATGTGCTCAGCCACGATCAGGTCGAGGCGGTGCTGATGCGCCGCGCCGGCTACGACGTGCGGGTGCTGCCGGAGGAAACGCTCGGCTGGGAGGAAAACCCGCCGACGCTGCTCGAATATTTGCGGCGTGACCAGCGCTGGTGCCAAGGCAACCTGCAATACGGACCGTTCGTGGTCATGCCGGGGCTGAAGCCATTAAGCCGCGTGCAGCTCGCATTCGCCATGCTGATGTTTCTCAGCTCGCCGGCATGGATCGGCCTTCTGATCGTCGGTACGCTCGCCGCCGCGGCATCGACGACGCTCGCCGATTTCATGAGGCCAAGCGAAGGCCACTGGCTCCTGGCGCTCATGCTGGGAATGTGGTTTTCGCCGAAGATCGCCACCGCCCTCGACGTGCTGACCCGCAGCGGGCTGCGAGGCGACTTCGGTGGTGGATTGCGATTTGTCGCGAGCCTTGCGGCCGACGCGCTGTTCACCGTGCTGATGCTGCCGATCACATGGCTCACGCATGCGCTGTTCATCGCCGGCATGCCGTTCGGCTATTCCATCGGCTGGGCCGGCCAGACGCGCGACGATCATGTCGTGCCGTGGGGCGTGGCGCTGCGCCAGCTCTGGCCACACATCATGATCGGTTGCGGTGCGCTCGCGATCCTCGCCGCAACGCATCCCGGCGCGATCGCCTACGCGCTGCTGCTTGCGGGTGGCCCGGCGCTGTCCGTTCCGTTCGCGGTGCTGACGTCCCATCCCGGTTTCGGCGCGGCGCTGGCACGTATCGGCATTGGCCGCCTGCCGGAAGAAACCACGCCACCCGTCGCGCTGGCGACGCTGGCGTTGCCCGCGCTTGGTGTCACCGGACGCGGCCTGACATAGCTCCGCAAAGCGGCGCTGTTCAACGTTGTGCGTGAAAGCGCGTCGCCAGTTCGGCAAGAGCGCCGGTCAACGGATGGAACGTGAATCGCACCACGTGCTTGCCCGGCGGCACCACGACGGCGCGGAACAGCACGTTGGCCTTGAGGATGTCCGCCGGCTTGCCGTCCACGGTCGCCCGCCACCACGGATGCCAGACATCATTGAGCACGATAAAGCCGCCGTCCGGTGCGTCCGCTTCGATCTCGATATCGGTGTTGCGATAATGAACAATGCGCGCCGTACCGCCAATCGCCGCTGCCGGTGCACCGGCCGGCGCATGTTCCAGCAAAACGGTGCGCCGCGGATCGACATCGGGCCAGTTGCCGTTCTTCAACATTGCGGCAAAGTCGGCCTGGCGCCATTCGGTCGCCAGCATGACGCGCAGCGGCGTGAACGGCCGCTGCGGATCGGCCGTCGTATCGAACGCGGCGGTGGCGGCCTGGAAATCGGCGAGCCGCAGCGGATTGTGCCCGAACAGATGATCGAAATCGTGGATCATCCCAATGTTCGGCCAATGGTAGGCAATGCCGATCAACTCGACACGGTCGCGGCGGTCGGGCGCCGCCGCGGCCTTCAGCTTGGCCTTGAGCAACGCAACGGTTTCGTCCGTCGTGTCGGGCCGCAGCGCCTCGAAATTGCTTGAGGGCAAACCAGTCGACTCATTCGGCGCGTTGTTGAACGCCAGATCGGCGACGGTAAAGCCACGCGGCGTGCGAGCCAGAGCGCGACGATGGCCGCAACGATCAATCCGACGCCCCAGGCGAGCGGCGCAAGCGCGCTGTCGAGAACCTTCACCCGCAACGCCAGCGCGACCGAATCTGCGACCAGCGCAAGCCCGATGCCGACCGCCACGCCGTATTGCCACCGCCGCATCGCCGGCAATGTCCCGCTCAGCAAGCGATGAACCAGATAGCCGCCGATAATGGCAAGCAAGCCGCAGAAGACGAAGGTGGCGTCGGCCGGCCGGCGATAAAGCGCCACACCCGGCATCAGGTCGTACATCACGCGAAAGGCCGGCGTGTACTTCCCCAGCGAATAAAGCAGCGTGAAGATCGCGGCAACCGTGAAGAAGCGGATCTCGCGCCGCCACAGCACGTCGCGCATGAGGCCAAAAGCAACCAGCGCCACAACCACCAGCGCGCCAGCATAGACCTGTCCCATGTTCTGTGAATTGTAGAGGCCGGTTTCGCCGAAGGCGCTATGCCACAACGGGCTGGGCGGACCCCAGAATTCGCGGGCGAAGTCCGACGCTCCGAACACATCGGCAAAGGCCAGCATCAGCAGCGACGCCGGATGCAGCGATCCGGTCACCGCCATTTCGAAGCCGATCTCCGGCCGGTTGGAGTGCTCGGCGAGAAGCAAGGTCAGCGTCACCGGAACAGTGACGATGAGCGCCCCCGCGACCGCACCCGCCGCGAGCGGCTTGATGCTGGCGACGATCCGCGCCCGCCAGCCCTCACCGTCGAACCAGTGCCAGACGACGTATGCCGCCAGCACGTAAACCTCGATCAGCGCCACCTGATCGCGGCCGATCACGATCAGCGAGGCGAATATGCCGGCGCCAAGACCCGCCCGCCAGGACGAGTGCGTCAGCGCGCGCTGCAGCAGCCACAATGCGAGGGGAAAATAGACGAGGCTCTGGACCTCGCCGATATGCTGAATGCGCGAAGCGGCCGAACCGCCGAAGGCAAACGCCAGCGCCGCGACCAACGCCCCCGCGACATGCCAGTGACGGTCGCGGAAGAACAAGATGACGCCGACGCCCCCGATATAAAGCTGCGCGAAAACCAGGGCGTCAGCCAGACGTGGAGTCGGGGTCGGATCGAAGAACGCCGCAATGAGATGGAACGGGGAAAAGATCAGCGATTGCGGGTCGGCGATCAGCGGCCAGCCGGCGAAAATGTTGGGCGTCCAGAACGGCGACTGGCCCGACGCAATCGAGCGGGCAATGAAGGCAAACGGCGGGTCGAATTGCGAGACGGCGTCGTAGGGAATCGTGACCGCGCCCGAGAGCCACGGCCATGCCAGCGCAATGAACGCCGCTGTATAAAGACCGAACGCCGACGCGAGCGGAAACCGCGCCCCCTCCTGCAAACGTCCCGGCATTGTTCGACCCCGTGCCCCGCGCCTCTCTATAACGAAAACGGGCGGCACGCGCCGCCCGTTTCATTGAAAGAGAGGAAGCCGGATCAGACCGGTTGCCAAGTCTTATACTGGCGCCAAGTCTTACACTGGCTGCCAAGTGCCGTCGGGGTTGCGGCAAGCGGTGCCGCGTGCGGTCTGCGGGCGGCCGTCGATATAGATGGTGTGGGTAAACTGCCGGCAGTTCATGCCGTTCGACTGATAAGCCGGACCCGGCACGACCGAACCGTAGCGGCCGGAATCGGGATTGCGCCAAGCCACCGGGGCACCCGAGGGTCCGCTTTCCAGCGCCTGCACTTGCGCGGCATAAGCGCGGCGCTTGTCCTCATCGTCCATCGCGGCACCGATGCGGTTGCCGATCATGCCGCCAATGGCCGCGCCCGCGAGCGTTCCGACCACGGAATTGCCGGCTGCGCCGCCAACTGCGTTGCCGATGAGCGCGCCGGCGCCGGCACCAACCAGCGTGCCGCCGGCCTCCTTCGGCCCCGAATCCGCGGAACAGGCCCCGAGCGCCGCACCGAAAAGAACAACCGCCGCAATCCTTGCAATCATCGCCCTGCCCTTGCCCCTGAAGCCACAATAAACCGCATCCGGCCGGCAACCCACCGGCCCGACACAGCCACAGAAGCTAAACGCAGCGATTGGGGCGAAACTCTGGTCGCCGGAGCGGTATATCGGCGCGGCCGCTCATCCCGCCGGCAGCGTCAGCTCCGCGCGCAGGCCGCCGATGGGTGCGGTGCCAAGGTGAAGCGCGCCGCCATAAAGACCCGCCAGTTCCACCACAATCGAAAGCCCGAGGCCCGATCCGGGCTTGGTTTCGTCCAGCCGGCGGCCGCGCTTGGCCACTTGGTCGCGCTCGGATGGGGTCAGGCCCGGACCATCGTCGTCCACCACCACCCGCACCACGTTTCGGCCGGGCGCCGGCTGCTCGCGCAACACTTCGATGGCCACCCGCGCGCTCGCCCATTTGCAGGCGTTGTCGACCAGATTGCCGACCATCTCCTCCAGATCCTGCCGCTCGCCACGGAAACGCGCCTCCTCCGGAACATCGACGTCGATGGCGAGGCGTTTATCGTGGTGAGTCTTTTCCATCGTGCGAGCCAGCGCCTGCACCACCGGCGCAACATCGGTGAGCGTGCCGACAACGGCGACGCGAGCCGCAATGCGCGCGCGCTCGAGGTGGCGGGTCACCTGCTCACGCATGATGCCGGCCTGCTCTTTCACCTTGCCGGCCAGCGGATCGTCGCTGCGCGCTGCTGCCTCGTTCATGATCACCGAGAGCGGCGTCTTGAGCGCATGAGCAAGATTGCCGACGTGGGTGCGCGCGCGTTCCACGATCTCGCGGTTGGCGTCGATCAGCGCATTGGTTTCACGCGCCAGCGGCTCGATCTCCACGGGAAACGAACCCTCCAACTTCTCGGCCTTGCCGGAGCGGATCGCAGCGAGCCCGCGCGAAATGCGCTTGAGCGGCGCGAGGCCGAACCGCACCTGGAACAGCGTGGTCAGCAACAAGACCGCCGCCAGCATCACGAACGTCATGGCAATGGCGCCGTTGAAGGCCAGGATCTCGTCGTCCAGCTCGGCCGCGTCGCCGCCGACGGCCACCAGGAAGCGGCCGTCCTGACCAAGATCGACGTCGCGCTCCACCAGACGAAGCCGCTGCTCCTCCGGGCCCTGCACATAGCTCTTGCGAATGCCGTCGAGATCGGGCGCCACGTGCTGATCGTCGAGATGCGGCAACCCGCGATCCCAAAGCGAGCGCGACGATATTACCTCGGGCTTGGCCCGATCGAGCCGCGTCACCTGCCAGTACCAGCCCGACAGCGGCAGCTCGAACAGCGGCTCGCCCAGCATCTGGCCGGTTTTCTCGATGGGAATGTCGGGGGAGGCGATGTCGGCGATCAACGTCTTCAAGTAGACGTTGAGGCGGCGGTCGAAGGCACGCTCCACCGTATCGCGGTAAAGGCCCGACAAGACAAAACCGGTGACCACGAGGATCACCACGGTCCAGGCCGTGGCCGACAGGAACAGCCGCAGCGCGAGCGAATTAGCGCGCATCGGGCGGCGTCAGGAGATAGCCCAGGCCGCGACCCGTTTGGATGATGTCGACCCCGAGCTTCTTGCGAATGCGGCCGACAAACACTTCGATGGTGTTGCTGTCGCGGT
>JAFKKQ010000107.1:0-6726 GCA_017304505.1 Hyphomicrobiales bacterium
ACGCATCGATGGTCAAGTGGTGGACGTGTCGTTTCGGAAAATCCATGACCACCTGATCGGCGGCGTGCGGCGCCAGCGCCGGCATCGGCCGTCGCGCGGACGGCACCGGCGCGCGCCTGGCGAAAGCGACCTCATCCACTGGCACAACTCCGGCATCGGCGACGCGCTCCAGCACGCGGTCACGTGCCCGCCTTGCGGCAGCGGCGGAACGATCGGGCCGACGCGCCTCGGGCGATTGCGGCAGCGCGACCAGGAGTGCCGCTTCCGCGAGCGACAGCCTCTTCGGCTCCTTGCCGAAATAAGCGAACGATGCGGCGCGGATGCCTTCGAGGTTGCCGCCGTAAGGCGCAAGCGTGAGATAGAGGCCCAGCACGTCGTCCTTGCTCATGCGGCGCTCGATCTCGAACGCGCGCACGACCTGGCGAAGCTTGGCGCCCAGCGTGCGATCCGGCCGCGGCTCCAGCAGCCGCGCCACCTGCATCGTCAGCGTCGAGCCGCCGGAGACGACGTGGCCGTGGCTCACCCATTGGAGAGCGGCCCGCGCCATCGCCAGTGGATCGACGCCGTCATGCTCGCGGAAGCGCTTGTCCTCATAAGCCAGCAGCATGGCGACGAAGCGCGGGTCGACATCCTTCACGGTCGCCGGCAAACGCCACCGCCCCTCCGGCGTCGCGTAGGCGCGCAGCAGGCGGCCGTTGCGGTCGAGCACCTGGGTCGATACGGCGATCCCGGAGACGTCCGGGAACGGGCCGAGCGAGGCGATCCACCGCGCGCCGCCAACGCCGACCATCGCGACCATCAGAGCGATGGTCGCGGCGATGGCAATTGTGATGCGTCGCCGGGCCGGTTTCACAGATCAACTCACTTCGCGCCGATCTCGACCGTCCCCGTGCCCGTGCGGCCGAAACGATCCGGCCGGTACATGTCCTCCACGTAGGCTTGCGGCAGCACGTAACGTCCCGGCGACACCGCCCGCACCACATAGGCCACCGAAAACGCCGCCGAGTCCTTCGGCTTGCGCTCGAACGCCGCGCTGAAGCGCTCGTCGCGGAACTCCGAATAGACCGGTGCGACGGCATCGGCGATCCACGACAGCGTGCCGGTGTCGCCGGACGACACCAGCTTCGGGTTGTCGATCTCGAAACCTGCCGGCAGATAATCCACCACCAGCACGCGGCCGAATTGCGGATCGGGCTCGGTAATCCGCAGCACGACGACGAAGCGGTCGTTCTGCTTCGCCTTGGAGGGATCGGCCTCGTTGCCGTCGAGCGTGTAATAGGTTCGCTCGATCTTGAAGCCCTGCTCCGCCTCCAGCTCTGGCGTCGTCGGCGCGCCGGACACCGAAACCACCGCCTGCACCACGCCGTCGCCGGTGTTGGTCACCTTCAAAGGCTGCACGAGACTGTCGGCCTTGACGCTGCGATAGAGCACGCCCTTGACCGCGTCGCCCCCGACATCAAGCGACACCGCGCCGGCATCCTTGGCGACGGCGCGGGCCGCGAGCACCAGCCAGGCGTTCTCCTGCGTGGAGGTGTAGGACGTATGCGCCCTCGCCTCCTCGACACGCTGGACCGCGTTGACGACGATCGGCCGCGCACCGCCAGCCTCGCTCGCCAGCGTCACCAAGGCCGCGGCGTCGCGCAAGGTCGAGCCATAGTCCTCTCGGCTCGCGCGCTCCGGCTGCGCCGGCACCTTGAGACTGTCGAGCGCGGCTTTATAGACGCGCTCAGCGCGCGTGCGATCGCCCAGCAGGCCCAGCGCCGCGGCAACCTGCGCCTTGGCAATGGCCGAGCCGAGATCGTCGAGCCGCGCGTCGGCGAGGTAGCGCAGATCGCCGAGCGGCGCGGTGCCATTGCGCGCCAGCACATAGAGCGCATAGGCGAGATTGCGGCCACCGTCCTTGGCCACGTCCTGCGACGTGCCCACGATGTTGCGCAGGCGGTCGAGCGCCAGCTTGAACGCCACGTCCGGCACGGTGAAACCGCGCTCGCGCGCCCGCGTCAGGAAGTCCGTCACGTAGGCGTCGAGCCATGAATCCTCGCCGCCGACGCCCCAGAGTCCGAACGAACCGTTCGATGACTGGCGCGCCAGCACACGGTCGATGGCGTCGCGGATGCGCTGGTCCACGGCACCGTCCAGCGCCAGGTGCGCCGCACTCGCCAGTTCGTTGACATAGAGCAGCGGCAGCGCACGACTGACCAACTGCTCCGAGCAGCCGAACGGATAGCGGTCGAGCGCCTTGAGCAGCGCCGCCGCATCGAGTGCGGTCGACGTGCCGACCGACAACGATACCGAGCCGGTGCCGGGCACCAGGTCCGCGAACAGGTCGCGCGACAGTGTCAGACTTTCGCCCTTCGCCAACGTCTTCACCGTGCGGCGCGCCAACACTTGCGTCGCCGGCTTGACGTTGAGCGGATAGCTGCGCTCGAGCGTAAAACCGCCCGGCCCCTGGACCGCGACCTTGACGGTCGCGGCGCCCACGCCGCGCGCCGTGACGCGCACCGTTACGCGGTCGCGCTGCTTGGCGCGAAGTTGCAGCGTCTTTGCCGCTCCGTCCCCGATTGCAACCGGGCCTTCAGCGCTGGCCGCAATCGTGTAGCCGCCCGCCGCGCCCTCGACGTTGTCGAGATCAAGGTTGATCGTGCTACGGTCGCCGGTGAGGAGAAAGCGCGGCAAGGTTGCTGCGAGCACCACAGGGTCGCGCACCGTGACATCGCCGCTGGCGCGGCCGACCTTGTCCCTGCTCCAGGCCATTGCCATGACGCGCACGGTGCCGGCGAAGGCCGGAATGTCGAATGCCACCTCGGCCTGGCCGTCCCGCACTTCGACGATGCCGGAATAGAGCGCGAGCGGCGCCTGCGTCGGCGGACTGCCCGAAAGCTCCGCACCTTCGTCGCCGCCGGTGCGGATTGCGCCGCGCGTGCCCTGCATGCCATCGATGAGCTGACCGTAGAGATCGCGCACTTCAGCCGACAGCCGGCGCTGCCCGAGATAATAATCGTCCGGTGCCGGCGGCTTGTAATTGGTCAGGTTAAGGATGCCGACATCGACCGCGGCGACCACGACGCGGGCCTGATCCCCCGCGCCGAGGCCGCCGATCTTGATTGGCACGCGCAGCGTCGTGTTCGGACGCTGCAGCGCCGGCAGCTTGCGGTCGACCGAGAACCATTGCACGCCGATGGCGCGGCCCGGCATCCGCCGCGCCTGCTCATCGAGCGGACGGCGCAGCGTCGCCACGACATAGGCGCCGGTGCCCCAGTTCGTGCCGACATTCAGCGGAATGCGCGCGGTGCCGGCCTGCACGTCCTGCGTCACCGTCGCCAGAAGTTTCTCGCCGACCACATTGACGGTGACGCGGCCCGCGGTGCGCGCCGTCACCGCCACCGTCATGGCATCGCCGGGCTTGTACTCCGGCTTGTCGAGCGCGATCTCCAGCATGTCGGGCGTGTCGGCGCTGGCTTCGGTGTACCAGCCGGCATCGAACGTCACCGACGTCGCCGGACCGTTGGCGTCGGCGCTCGACACTTCAAGGCGGTAGCGGCCCCATTGCACGGGCGCCGCAATCCGGCCGGGCTTATCGGCAGCGACATCGATGCGGCCGTCGGCGACACGGCGGGTCAGCTTGATCGGCTCGTAGTCCCAGCGGCCGTCCCGCCGGTACCACTGATAGCGCTGCTCGACCTTCAACAATTCATAGCGCAGTCCGTTCGCCGCCAGCGCCTTGCCATCAGGGCTGACGAGCGCGACGTCGAATGTGGCGGTTTCGCCGTCGCCGAGCGAGCGGCCGGAGAACAGCGGCTTCACGCCGATCATGTTGCCGCTCGGAACGACCGGTAGCGTCAGCTTGCGCTCGACAGCACGGCCGCCGGCCTCGGCCATGCGGACCGTCACCTGCGCCTCCAGCGGACGCGACGACGACGGGACCTTGTCGAGCACGACATCGAGCGTCGCCTGGCCCTTGTCGTCGGTCTGCGGCAAATCGTCGAGTGTCTCGCGCGTCGCCGTGAATTCCTCGTCGGAAAGGCCGAACTGATAACTGGCAAAGCCAGCTCGCTCCTTTGCCAGCCCGACCGCGATATCGCCTTCGAGATCCAGCGCCGAAGCGGGCGCGCCATAGAGATAGCGGCCGTCCACGGTCACCTTGAGCGGCTCGTTCGCCGCAATCTTTCCGGCGGGCGCGGCAAGGTCGAACTCCAGCCGGTCGGGCACGTAGTCCTCGACCAGGAAGGTGGTCTCGCCCACCGCAGGACGCTTCGGATCGGTGAAAGCGCGAACGCGCCACGTGCCGGTCGAGGCCGCTGGATTGATGGGCACGTCGAGCGAATGGCCGCCCAGGCCCTGATCGGCCACGGCCACGCGGCGATATTCGAGCCCGTCGGGGCGCTCGACCACCAATGTCAGCGGCACGTTCAGCGCGGCGTTGCCCTGCGCATCGCGCAGCAGCGAAGTGATATGCACCGTTTCGCCCGAGCGATAGACGCCGCGCTCGGTGACAACGAAGGCATCGAGCCCGGCCACCGCCGGACGACCGGCCACACCCCGGTCGCTCAGATCGAACGCCGGTCCTTTAAGGTTCAGAAAGCCGTAGTCGCCGCTCGCGTCGGTCGCCACCAGCACCGCGGGGGCAAGCGCACCCTCGCCGCGCGTAAAGCCGGCCTCGAAGGTCGCGCGGCCAGCGGCATCGGTGCGCTTGGTCGCGAGCACCTCGTTGCCGCGCGACATCAGCCGCACCTCGACCTGCCCCTTGGGTTTGGCCGTCGCCAGCGAGTCGATGAACACATTGATCCCGTCGCTGCCCGAATAGGCGGCAAGCCCCATGTCGGACACGACGAACCACTGGGTCGAAAGCGACTCGTAATCGCCCGACACCGTGCCCTTGGCTTCGGCGGTCATCACATAGACGCCGGGCGTCATGGTGCCGACCGCCTGATCGACCGGAAATGCCGTCGTCACCTCGGTGTTGAGCGTCTGCTCGACGGTTAGTTCGCCGTTCCACACCTTGACGCCGCTGCTCTCCTTCAGGCGCTCGATCTCATAACGGTCGAGGTTGCGCTGGAAATCGCGCCCGAGCACCGTCTCCATCAGGTTGCGGTCGCCGATGCGATAGATCGCGATCGCCACACTCTTGGTGTTGACGCTGACCACCGGAATGCCGCGCTGGCCGGTGCGCGGCAGCACGTAAGCCTTGCCGGCGAAGCGCGCGAAGGATTTGCGGTCGCGCACATAGATGGTGAGGTCGGCCGACCTCGACAGCGTCTCCTTGACGGTCGACGGCAGACCCGCGCGCAAGGTTACGCTGTAACGCTCGCCGTGCTTGAGCCCTTCAACGCAAAGTTGCCGTTCCTCAACTGACAGCGCGGGCTTATCCATGCCGGCGACGGAGACGAACGGTGAGAAGTCGGTGCGCTTGCCGGGCAGGTCTTCGGAGAACTGGAAGCATGCGCGCGGCGAAGCCGCATCGGCGTCGACGGAATAATCCAGCAGCCGAAAACCGTGATCCTCGCGCATCCTCTCGTAGAGCGCGCGGACGTCGGCTACCTCGCGGCGCTCCAGCGACAGCCGCAGCGCGTCGAGCGCCGGCCGCCAGATGCGGCGGTCGCCGTAGCTGCGGCCGATCACCACCAGCGCGGCGGCCTCCTCGCTGCCGTTCTGCGCGCGCTGATAGGCGATGTAGGCCGCCGTCGCGGCGCGCTCGAGCAGTTCATTGCGGTTGCGGTCGTTGGCGGGGCGAAGCTGCGCCACCGCGCGCGCCAGACGCAGCCAGTTCGCGCTGTCGTCGGGGGCGACCGCCACAATCTGCCCCAGCAGCACCATGCCGGCGTTGAGGTCGTTGCGCTGGAAGGCGGTATCGGCCTCCCGGCGCAATTGCGCCAGCGGCTTTCCGCCCGGACCGGCGTCCGACTTGATCTGGGCTTCGAGTTTGATCGCGGCGTCGGCGAGATCGGCGCGATGGAAGGGCTTATCGGCGGCGAAAGCGGACGTGGAACCCGATGCGGCGGACAGAACGGTGACAAGCGCGGCAACGACGCCAGCGCGGAACGGCGCGAACATGGGCTCGGTCCTCCTTCCCCCGATTGCGGCGGCAATCTCTCCGAGGGGGCGAGCATCAAAGCACAATCCCGAATCGTGTCGAAGCCGTGACCGGGACGAGGCGGCTCAAGGCGGCTGAAACGTCGCGGCGGGTTGTCATTTCGCAATCGCGGAACATATCCAGCCGGAAGGGGTTGGCGAGCGTGTGGGGAGTGCGTGCGATGCCGGTCTTGAAATATTTCGCCGTGGTCGGCTTGGCGTTGGTCAGCCTGCTGTTTGTCGCCAATTCGTTATTGTCCCGGCCGGAAAATCCGATCTACGCCGCGAAGTTCGACCGGGCCCCGATCGGGCTACAGCGCGGCTCCGTCATGACCAGCCAGCTCGCACCGGAGCCGCCGCATATCGCCACGGTGCCATCCGAACCGGCCGCCAAAGCCGCCATTGCGCCTGCGAAGGCCGCAAGCACGCCTGCCGGCAAGGAACAGGCCAAGGAGCCGGCCCAACAAGAAGCCGCCAAAGCCGCGCCGGTCAAAACCGCCCGGGAGCAGCCTGTGAAGAAGCGCCAGCGCACGGCTCGAAAACACGCGAGGCCGCAGCCGTGGCAAGAGGCCGAGCGCGGCGACCGCTGGGAGCGCCAAGATGGCTGGGGCCGCCCGCCCTGGGACGATGCATTCGCTTTCGCCCCCCGAAACCGGG
>JAFKKQ010000107.1:6783-8776 GCA_017304505.1 Hyphomicrobiales bacterium
CTGCCATCAGCCTGTTGTGATAACAGCGGCCGCGGCGCATATCGTCGCCGTCAGGTTTGCCACCAGGTTTGGCCCGCGGGCATGCCCGCACGGCCCCGTAGCTCAGTTGGATAGAGCATCAGCCTTCTAAGCTGAGGGTCCTTGGTTCGAATCCAAGCGGGGTCGCCAAAATCCGCCAGATAACGTTGATTTTATTGAAATATTCTTCTCATTCAGACCGAATTGCAGCACCTTTTGCATAACCCATCGTGGGGAGAGCAATCCGACCGGAAACCGCAAGCAGACGACGCTATGGGCCCGCAGCGGCACGTCGGCTCAATGGCTCCGAATACGCTCGATTGCCGTCTCGAGGAGTCGGCGCGCACCGGCGAACGGATCGCCGCCTTCACGACATGCGGACTGTCGAAGGCAGACTCTCGACGCCTTGTGCAAAAGGCAACGTCAACGCGCAACTTCGGCTGGAGAGAAACAGCAGCATTCACACTGCTGTTTTCTTCATCCAATCCGGTTTGTCTCAGTAGTAGCGCCACCGGGCGCAAGCGCCTCCCGTCCATCGTACACACCGGCGAATCTGGCGCTTGGTGGTTCTGGCCACGCAGACACCACGAACTCGTGTCCTACCCACCCCGCAACCGTAGGCGATTTGCGTGATCGCGGCGCCCGGATCATGAATCGGCGCAACCGGCATGGCCTGCACCGGCGCTGTGAAGACCAAGGCGAACACAGAAAAAACAATCAATTTGAGCATTCGCGTTCTCCATACTTTGCGATGACAGATAAGCGCGTTCAGTTTCTTTCCGGCGAGAATGCGGAGCCTTCGGGGCCGTGACTCTCGGCAATAAGCACCCTGACGAGGGAAGACACACGGCCGAACGGCAACCGATCCCTCTTCATTGCAAAACTGTCCGAACACAGTCGGGAAAGACATTGTACGTACGTATAATCGCTTGGGGTCATGAGCGACGAAATTCAGAACGGCATAATGAGTCCGCTTTTTTGAAGATCGCAGCCGAAAGACCTGCGCCAAGGCGGATTGAGACTGAGTGACGGCCTCCCCTGACGGGGAAGCTAACCGGGATGGAATCGCAGCCGTTCTTTCCACAGCGGTCGACCGGCCGCGGAGGGATGGAGCATTCCCAGTTTCCAACGCAACGCGCGGCTTCCGTTCCCATAGAAGCTCGTCTTCCGGGCATCACGGTCCCTCCCCCTCCCGGAGGACAGCCAACGCGGACCAAGCCTTGTTCCATCCACTCCCAGTCAATTTTGCTTTTCCATTAAAGCGTGCTGCAATGCATGAGGCATGCTCGAGGGAGCGATGCGGCGGACCGGCGTCATCATGGCGGGGTTTGCGTCGGCCAGGATCTGGTTGGAGGCCTGGAAGCTCCGGCGTTGCGCGCTGCTCGTGGCCTGCGTCGTTGCATCCGGCATCGCGGCCATCTCGTCTGCCGATACGGCCGAGACAAAACGGGTCATGCTGCTTCATTCATTCGGCCGCGATTTCAAGCCGTGGAGCGATTACGCCCGCTCGATCCGCGAGGAACTGGAACGACAATCGCGCTGGCCTCTCGACATCACCGACCACTCGCTGGTAACTGCCCGCTCCAGCGATGAGGACCCGGAACCGGCTTTCGTCGAATACCTGCGCGCCCTGTTTGCCAAGCGCCCGCTCGATCTGGTCGTCAGCATTGGCGCGCCGGCGACCGCCTTCGTGCAGCGGCACCGTGAACGGCTGTTCGCCGCCACGCCGATGGTGTTGACGGCGGTCGAGCAGCGCCGGATTCAATGGTCGCGGCTCACGGCCAACGATGCCGCTGTGCCGGTCTGGATCAATTATCGGGCCGCATTCGACAACATCCTGCAGGTGCTGCCGGCAACCAAAAACATCATCGTGGTGGTCGGCACGTCTCCAATCGAGAAATTCTGGAAGGACGCGATCGGCAAGGAAGCGGAGCCTCTGGCCGGCCGGATCGCCTTTTCATGGACCGACCACCTG
>JAFKKQ010000108.1 GCA_017304505.1 Hyphomicrobiales bacterium
GAGGCCGCTTCATACGTCAGCGGCACGGTGCTGCGCGTCGCCGGCGGGCGTTAGCCCAACGGCCCCTGCATCCCGCTGCATCCCTTGCGCCGTTCCGATCCGTCCCTATGATCGCGGACCGATAGGGTGCGCTTGTTCTCGCGCATACAAACGGGAGTCGATCATGGTTGCTGCAGTCCGGGTGCATAAGACGGGCGGTTCCGAGGTCCTGACCTACGAACAGGTCGACATCGCGGCACCGGGACCGGGCCAGATCAAGATCAGGCAACATGCGTCCGGCGTGAACTACATCGACACGTATTTCCGCATGGGCATGTATCCGTCACCTGTCGGCTTGCCGTTCATTTCGGGCAGCGAGGGTGCGGGCGAGGTGATCGCAGTCGGCTCCGGCGTGGCCGATTTCAAGGTCGGCGACCGCGTCGCCGCCGTGGCGGCGATGGGTGGTTATGCCGAGGAACGGCTGCTCGCCGCCGACCGGGTGGTGAAATTGCCGGACAACATCACGTATGAACAAGCCGCCGGCATGATGCTCAAGGGTATGACCGCGCAATATCTCGTGCGGCGCACCTACAACGTGAAGAAGGGCGACACGGTCCTGGTGCATGCGGCGGCTGGTGGCGTCGGCCTGATCCTCTGCCAATGGGCGAATGCGCTCGGCGCAACCGTGATCGGCACGGTCGGCTCCGAGGACAAGGGCAAGCTCGCCAAGGAGCATGGCGCGCATCACATCATCTATTACCGCAAGGAGGACTTCCCCGCGCGGGTGAAGGAGATCACCGGCGGCAAGCTCTGCGACGTGGTCTACGACGGGATCGGCAAGACCACGTTTCCGGCCTCGCTCGACTGCATCCGCCCGCTCGGCATGTTCGCGAGTTTCGGCAGCGCTTCCGGCCAGATCGACGCCTTTAACATCAACATCCTGCAGACCAAGGGCTCGCTGTTTGCGACGCGCCCGACGTTGAACAACTACATCGCCAAGCGCGAGGATCTTGTCGCCACGGCCAAGGATCTGTTCGATGTGGTTGGCAGCGGCAAGGTCAAGATTCCGGTGAACCAGAAGTACAAGCTGAAGGACGCGGTGAAGGCGCATCAGGATCTCGAAAGCCGGAACACCACGGGCTCGACCATCCTGGTGCCGTAGCGTCTTGCGTTTGCAAGGATGAATGACACCACGGACGACCGCGAAACGCCGCCTTGGGGTATCCTGGCGACGTGTGTGTGGCTGTTGCTGGCCTTTGCCATCAGCCTTGTGGTGGCGGTCGGCGTGTTCGGTGCCTTGCAGCCCGATCACCCCCGGCCGCTGGGCAGCACTTACGATGGCGTCGTGATCGCGATCGGGGCGATGGCCTCAACCCCGATTCAGATCGCCGTGCTGGCCATTGCCGCGCAATTCCGGCATTGGGATCCCGCACGCTATCTCGCCCTCAACATTCCGCGTCGGGGAGAGATCGTTTTTGCAGTGGTCTGTATCGTTGCACTCGATCTTGTTTTCGACGCGATGCTTTACCTCACCGGCCGCGACCTCGTGCCGTTGTTCCAGGTCGAAGCCTATCGGACCGCGCAAGACGCCGGCTGGCTGCTGTGGCTGGTCCTGGCGATTGTTGTCGTGGCGCCGATCGGGGAGGAGATCGCCTTTCGTGGCTTCCTTTACCGTGGGTTGGCGCGTCCCGGCCGCGAAATGGTGGCCATCGTGGCGATCGCGCTGGCCTGGGCGCTGCTTCATATTCAATACGACTGGCTCGGCATGGCACAGGTCTTCACCGCGGGCTTGGTGCTCGGCTGGTTTCGCTGGGCCAGCGGTTCGACCACGATCACGATCATCATGCACATTCTGGTAAACGTGGAGGCGATGCTCGAAACCTGGATCAAGGTGCAGTATTTTTCGTGAGCCCTAAAACGCAGCGGCGAGCTTGGCGATGGCCGGATGGCTTGTTTCGCCGGACGGCAGACGCGGAAGCGTCACGACCGGCACGGGCGCGACAAATCGCGTCAACGTGCGTGCGGTTTCGACGAGCGCGACTGTCGCCCCCGGCGTTTCATTGACGACCAGCGCTTTGACCGTGAGGTTGCGGCGCGCCAGGGCATCGAGGCAGGTCAGCGTGTGACTGAGACTGCCGAGGTAGCTGCCGGTCACAACCAGCAGCGGGATATTCAGCGCCGTCATCCAGTCGAGGACCGTGTGGCTGTCGTCGAGCGGGACCATGATGCCGCCGATTCCTTCGATCAGAAGCAGGTCTTTGGCGCCCTCGATGGCGGCCCGCGAATGCGCGACCAAAGCCCCGAAGTCGATGGCGCGGCCCTCGCGCTGCGCAGCCATGTCGGGCGAGAGGGGCGCAAAAAACCGCCAGGGCGCCATGCGTTCGATGTCGTCATGCGTTGCCGCGCGACCGAGCGCCGCCAGCAGCACGCCGGGATCGCTCGCCGCGGCCGATGCCGGATCGAATCCACTCGCCACCGGCTTGAGCGCTTCGACTGTCCGGCCCGCCGCGCGCCAATGCCGGATCAGGCTCGCGGCGACGAAGGTCTTGCCGATGTCGGTGCCGGTCGCGGTGACGAAAACGGCGGTCATCGGTTGCCCAGGACGCGTGTACGCACGATATCGGCCAGCCGCGCGATCTCGGCGTCGGGATGCGCCGCGCTGAAGGCGAGCCGAAGCCGCGCGGTACCCGGCGGTACGGTCGGCGGGCGGATGGCAACGGCGAGGAAGCCCTCCGCCTCCAGGAGGCGCGATGCGGCGAGCGTCGCGTCGGCCTCGCCGATCAGGATGGGGACGATGGCGCTTTGCGCCTCGGGCAGGCCCGCGGTGCGCGTGAAGGTCCGTGCCTTGGCGAGCGGCACCAGGAGGCGCTGCGGTTCGCTCTCGATCACGTCGATGGCGGCGATGGCGGCGGCAATGGTCGCAGGCGGCAGGCCGGTGGTGTAGATCAGCGTTCGCGCCCGGCTGCGCATCAGGTCGATCACAGGCTGGGACGCGCAGAGATAGCCGCCGTAAGCGCCGATGGCTTTGGACAGCGTTCCGATCCGCAGCGGCACATCGGCGCGCGATGCACCGGAAAAATCGAGGTCGTGGGCGTCGTCCACCATCAGCCAGGCGCCGGTTTCGTTCGCCAGCGCGGCAAGGTCCGCGACCGGCGCCCGGTCGCCATCCATCGAGAACACGCCTTCGGTGACGATCAGTACGCGACCGTCAGGGGTGCGAAGCTGGTGCAGCAACGCGCGTGCGTGGTCCGCGTCGTTGTGGCGGAACGGCTGGACGTCGGCGCGCGACAGCCGCGCCCCGGTCCACAGGCTCGAATGCGAGAGCTCGTCGATCAGGATGAGGTCGCCGCGCCCGAGCAGGGCCTGGGGAATGCCGGCGTTGGCGAGGTAGCCCGAGCCGAACACGCAGGCCGCTTCGGTGCCTTTCAGCCGGGCGAGCCGCTTCTCCAGTTCGTCGTAGAGCGGATGATTGCCGGTGACGAGGCGCGAGGCGCCCGCGCCCACGCCATAGCGCTCGGTCGCGGCGATGGCGGCCTGTTTCAGGGCCGGATGGCGGCTCAGCGCCAGGTAGTCGTTGCACGAGAACGACAGCAACCGCCGGCCGCCGCGCTCTACCCAAAGCTCATCCCGCCGGTCTGTCGGCACCACGGC
>JAFKKQ010000109.1 GCA_017304505.1 Hyphomicrobiales bacterium
ATTCGGACGACGAATGGAATCCGAAGAAGCTTGAAATTCAAAAATCGTTTTTGGATCAAAACGGTTCTGTTTCCGCCGTATTTTCCAACGTAATTTGGATCAATGATCATGGCGAGGTGCTGGGAGAGTCTGCTACGCCGTATTTCCATGTTTTCAGACAGAAGAATCGCTCTCGATGGAACTGGCTACGGGATTTGCTCGAGAACGGGGATTGTCTATGTCACTCGTCCGTTCTAATTCGGCGGGAGGTTTATGAGAAATTAGGCAATTACGATAATCGATTTCGCCAATTGCCGGATCTTTATATGTGGACGAAGGTGGTTCAACAGGGCGACATCTTTGTGATGCCGGATAAGTTGGTCGCCTTTAGGCTCCACGATTCAAATACAAGCGCCCCTTCAAAGACGAGTAGCGCCAGATCAATTAACGAGCACTCTGTGATAGTGCGCGAGACATTCGCTAGCATCACCCCGCTGAATTTCTTTCAGTCCTTTGGGCTGAAAGGCATTTCGGTGCCGGATGGTACGCAATTAGAAATTGAGAAGGCTCTTTATCTCATTGAGCATACGGGTCTCTATCGAAACATGTTTCGGGAGATCGGCATGGAAGCAATATACGACTTAATGAAGAATCCGGAAGCAAGGTCGTTGTTGTCTGAGAAATTCAGTTTTAGTTTTCCGGATTTGCACAAATACGCTGGGGAACGTTCAGTATGGCTACCGCCGACTGTTCAGTTGATGAATGACCCATATGAAGCGGTTCGTGCAGTTCGCTCCGTTGCCTTGGCACAGCTGGTCTTTGCACGTCTTCGTGCCCGCGTAAGGGCGACGTTGAATCGATAACCAACGAGAATGAACATGAGCGAAATCAATTCGGAGTTTACGGCCCATAATGTTCTTCTTGCTGATGGAACCCAGACGCTTGCTTCGGCCGGTTACTTCATGAATCAACACCCCTGGTTTTTAGCTACTGTCAGGATGCTTCGAGCGGTTTACCCCGGGGGCCTCAAGGGCGTCAGAATGGTTGATCTTGGTTGTTTGGAAGGCGGGTATTCGATCGAATTTGCTCGCTTGGGGATGGACGTGCTCGGTCTCGAAATCAGGGAATCTAATTTTCGCAATTGTATGCACGTCAAGAGCAGATCAAATCTTGACAATCTAAAGTTTGTTCAGGACGACGCATGGAACGTAGAAAGGTACGGCCGGTTCGACGTTGTTCTCTGTTTCGGGCTTTTATATCACCTTGATAAGCCGACGTCGTTTCTTCACATGCTGGGCGACGTTTGTAACAAGGCACTTTTTGTGCATACACACATCGCCCCGGTGGAGGCCAGTAAAGCCTTTGATCTTTCAGCTATGACGCAGCATGAGGATGCTGAAGGCCGTTGGTATACGGAGTATCCGGACGGCTTGCGGGTGGATAGAAGTGCCAGTAAATGGGCTTCTTTGGAGAACAACCGGTCATTTTGGTTGAGAAAAGAATTTGTTCTGGGCGCTATTCGAGACAGCGGATTTGATATCGTGGTGGAGCAGTATGATTGGTTAGGTTCCCAGATCGCAGATGAGATGTTGCGAGGGATGTACACGACCAGCCACAGGAACATGTTTGTTGGCATTAAGAGTGGTGAGAACCCATAACCACCTTCGATCAAATAGCCTGTCGTCTATCCAGCCAATCGACTGGACTTGGCTGGAGGTGGGTGACGCCACTTTGGCCGCGGCGTAGCCTGGTGAGACCGGCCCCGTGGCGAAGCGTTGGCGATGGATGGCAATGACCACCAAAAAACGCCGGCGGGTCGTTTTTCGGATGGTGGGCGCTATAGGGATTGAACCTATGACCTCTCCCGTGTGAAGGGAACGCTCTCCCGCTGAGCTAAGCGCCCATCCGCTTGCGTTTTAGGAAGGCAACGCGAGCCGTGTCAAGGAATGCGATGCCGGCGCGGCCGTTCCGGCCGTGGACACGTCGCAAATAAAAACAGGACCTTGCACAAGACCTTGGCGCAAGAACGCGGCGCAAGGGCTTGCGTCAGCGTGGTTGGGGCGGCGGTGGCCAGGGCGAGGCCGGTGCAGGCTCGGGCGCAGGCGCTGCAGGAGGGGGCGGCGGCGCCGGCCGGGCTGCGGGCTTGGCGGCAGGTTTGGCGGGGCTGGTGGCAGGTTTGGCCGTGGTCGCGGCGGCCGGTTTCCTCTTGGGAGGAGCCTTCTTACGGGCGGCCGGCGGCGGAGTTATGGGTTGCAATTCGACGAAAACCGGATTGGGTACCAAGCGGGCCCCAGTCGGTTCCGCCTCGCTCGTCGGTTCGCGGCTGTCCTCGGAAGCGGCTGTCATCCGCACCGGCACGGTCTGTGGCCGGTAACCCGGGAGCGAGAAGCTGACGGTGAACTCATTGCCCGCCACCGTAACGGAGCACGGGGTCCGGCAGGATTGCCCGAATGACGTCCGCGCTTCGGCGCCGGCCGGTTCGGACTCGAACTGCATGGTGGTTGCGGCTGGCGCCGGCTGGGTTGTAGTCGGCTGCATCCAGCTTGGCATGCTTGAGCACGCGGTCAGGCTCAATCCGCAGGCTGCGATTGCAATGGCTTGTTTCATGACCTGTAAGCCCGCTGTTGCGGCCCGCGACCGCGTTCGTGTGGAGGCCGCAGGTATCGGCGAACTGCGAATTGGCGTGCCGATGGCGGCGCGGCATCGCGGCAACCGGCACACCCGCCGGGAGCAACCTCCCACGCGGCAATTTGCGCCAATTAAAATAAATGAAGACTTAACGTGGCTTTTTGCGGGAGATTTTCCGATTCTGGATACGGGTCAGGCCGGATCCACTGCGAAGCCCGCAGCCAGGTCCCTGACGGCCGCCTGAAGCTGATCGAAATGCCCGATCAACCGGTCGGCGCCGAGTTTCTCGATCGGGGTCTCGCTGTAACCGAAATCGACCGCCACGACCGGGATGCCTGCCGCCCTTGCCGTTGCGATGTCGGTGCCGGAATCTCCGACCATGATCGCGCGCGAAAGCCCGCCGCCCGCCGCCTGGATGGTCTTGCGGAGGACTTCCGGGTTGGGCTTTTGCACCCCGTATGTGTCCTGACCGCAGATCGCCGCGAAGCGGTCGGTGAGGTCGAGTGCGTCGAGCAACTGCCGCGACAATCCCTCCAGCTTGTTGGTGCATACCGCCAGGCGGCACCCCTGGGCGGCAAGACTATCGAGCGCCGTGACGAGGCCGGGAAACGGACGCGAGCGATCGGCGATATGGGCGGAATAGTGCGAAATGAAATCGCCGAACATCCGCTCGACTTCGTCGGCGACCACGGTGCGGCGCTCGGCTTGCAGTCCGGCTTCGATCATCCGGCGCGCACCCTTGCCGATCATGTTGCGTGCCACGGCGCTATTGACCGGACGCAATCCCTCACGTGCCAGCACGACGTTCAAGGTGTCGATCAGGTCGGGTGCGGTGTCGATCAGGGTGCCGTCAAGATCGAAGACAACAGTCAGCGGGCCCATGCTTTTTGGCTATCCTGGTGGTTGAAACGCGGCTAGATAGGCGGGCCGTCGCACCCCGACGCCCCAAAGGCGCGAACGTTCATGGACATTGAAGCGCAGAAACGTCAAGCCGCCGCACTGGCGGTGGAATGGGCGGATTGTCGGCGTACCGACGTCCGAGGTCACCGCGGCGCAGGCCGAGAGGCTGGGCGTGCCGCTGACAACTCTCGACGACACGCCCGAACTGGATATGACGGTTGACGGTGCGGACGAAATCGGCCCCGACCTGAACCTGATCAAGGGTGGGGGCGGGGCGTTGTTGCGCGAGAAGATCGTGGCTGCGGCATCGGCCCGCATGGTGGTGATCGCCGATGAGAGCAAGTGGGTGCCGGTGCTGGGTCGTTTCCCGTTGCCCATTGAGGTCATGCCGTTCGGCTTTGCCGCGACCCGGCGCGCGGTCGAGGCGGCGGCCGCCGCTGCCGGCTGCCCTGGCCCGACCGCACTCCGCCAGGGCAAGGACGGCCACGCTTTTGTCACGGACGGGGGGCACTGGATATTGGACGCCGCGCTGAACCGTATTCCCGATGCGGAACGGTTGGCCGGGCGGCTTTCATGCATTCCCGGCGTGGTCGAACGCGGGCTGTTCATCGGGATGGCGCAAACGGCTATTCTGGCCGGCCCCGCCGGGGTCTGTGTGGTGGAACGGCCGTAGTCGACGCCTTGCGAAGGGAGTTTTGAGATGACATTCCGCCGATACGCCCGCGTCCTGTGTGCGGCCGCAGCTTTGAGCCTGACATTCGCCGCCACGGCGAGCGCGCAGTCGAAGCCCACGCCTGCCGCCTTGCTGCTGGCGAAGGAGTTGATCCAGTTGAAGGGGGCGAGCGCAGCCTACGATCCGCTCGTGGCTGGTGTCATCGAGTATCACAAGAACCTGTTCATGCAGACAAATCCTAATCTTGCCAAGGATTTGGATGCCGTTGCGGCAAAACTGCTTAAAGAGATGGAGCCGCGCAAGGTCGAGATGCAGCAGAGATTGACGCGCATCTACGCCACGCACTTCAACGAACAGGAATTGAAGGAAATCCTGGCGTTCTATCGCTCTCCGATCGGCAAGAAGTTGGTTGCCGAGGAGCCCAAGGCGATGGAGGAATCCATGAAGGCCGCGGACGACTGGTCCAAGAAGTTCGCAGAGGAAGTGGCCGCAAAATTCCGATCCGAAATGAAGGCGCGCGGGCACAACATGATTTGAGGGCGGTCGCGGACGAAGGATGCCACGGAAGGGCCGGGAATATGGCTGAAGAGGTCGATCTGTTCGTTATCGGAGCGGGATCGGGCGGCGTGCGCGCCGCCCGCATCGCATCCGGCTACGGCGCTCGTGTGGCAATCGCGGAGGAGTATCGCGTCGGCGGCACCTGCGTCATCCGCGGCTGCGTTCCCAAGAAGCTCTTGGTGTACGCCTCACGCTTCGCCGATGAGTTCGAGGACGCCGCGGGTTACGGCTGGACGGTACCGACCCCCAAATTCGATTGGCCCACGCTCATCGCCAACAAGGATCGCGAGATCGCGCGGCTGGAGGCGGCCTACACCGCCAATCTCCAGCGCGCCAAGGTCGAGATCATCAAAAGCCGCGCGGTTCTGCTCGACCCGCACACGGTCAGGCTCACGGCAACCGGCGAAACCGTGCGCGCCAAGCACATCTTGATCGCGACCGGCGGCGCGCCTTCGCTCGGCAAGGAGATCGAGGGCTTCGAGCACATCATCTCGTCGAACGAGGCGTTTCATCTGCCGCAACGGCCCAAGCGAATCTTGATCCAGGGGGGCGGCTACATCGCCGTGGAGTTTGCCGGAATCTTCAACGGCCTCGGGTCCGAGGTGACACTGGTCTATCGCGGCGACAACATCCTGCGCGGATTCGACGACGACGTTCGCCAGCATCTGCGCACGGAGATGGAAAAGCGCGGCATCAAGATCATCACCAAGGCGGTGGTCGAGGGCATCGAGAAGGTGGACCACGGTCTGTGCGTCCAGCTTTCGGATCATGGGGGCGTCACGGTCGACCAGGTGATGTTTGCGACCGGCCGCCGGCCCAATGTCAAAGGCTTGGGACTCGAGGTCGCGGGCGTTGTGCTCAACCCGACTGGCGGTATCGCCGTCAACGATTACTCGCAGACCAGCGTGCCGCACATCTACGCGGTGGGCGACGTCACCGACCGCATCGCATTGACGCCGGTGGCGATCCGCGAAGGGCATGCCTTTGCCGATACGGTGTTCGGCAACAAGCCGACGCGCGTCGATCATGCCCATGTCCCGACCGCGGTGTTCTCGGAGCCCGAATGCGGTGTGATCGGCCTCACCGAAACCGAAGCCTGTCGGCGACTGCTGAAGGTCGATATCTACAAGTCCACCTTCCGGCCGATGAAGGCGACGCTG
>JAFKKQ010000110.1 GCA_017304505.1 Hyphomicrobiales bacterium
GCAGTTGTACGGCGCCTACATGGAGGCGGGGTTGAAATATCCGCAATTCCTGCGGCCCGATTATGAAGCGATCAAAGCCGATCCGACCCGGCTGACGCAGTACCGCTGGTTCGTGTCGTATTTTCTGTTCGCCTATGACGATGTTTTTCACGCGCTCGGCGAGGAGGGATGGGTGCAGGCGTTCCGCGCGGAGCTGCGGCCGCACCTGCCGCTGTTGTGCAGCGAGGTCCGCGCGCAAAGCTTGCTGCAATATTATTCGCGCACGGCGGACATCGTGAAAGACGAGATCCGGGCGGCGAAGGGCACCGTCCCGGAATGCGCCAACGCACGGCTTTGATGATTCAAACGCGGTGTGAGTTTTTGGATTCCGCGTCTTCAGCGGAGGTCAGGCCGCGCCTCTGACCTCTCCGCCCACGCCGCCGCCCGGCGGTGGCACCGGCACGCCGTCGGAAGCGTATTCGTTGAGCTTGTTGCGCAGCGTGCGGATCGAAATGCCGAGGATGTTGGCCGCGTGCGTGCGGTTGCCCAGGCAATGCTTGAGCGTTTCCAGGATCAGGTCGCGCTCGACATCGGCGACGGTGCGGCCGACGAGCACGCGCGTCACCTGCTCGGCGGCGAACGCCGCGTGAGCGGCCGCGCCAAGCTCGCGCGACTGATCGAGCCGCGCGCCGTCCGGCGTGAGAATGCCGTCGACGCCGATCTCCGGTCCGCTCGCCAGCAGCACCGCGCGGTGGATGGTGTTCTCCAGCTCACGCACGTTGCCGGGCCAGCGGTGCAGCGACAGCGCCTTGCGCGCCTCGGCCGAAATCGGCCGCACCGGCACGCCGTTGGCGTCGGCATATTTCTTGGCGAAGAACTGCGCGAGCTCGATCACGTCCGCGGGCCGCTCGCGCAGCGGCGGGATCTTCAGGTTCACGACGTTGAGGCGAAACAGCAGGTCCTCGCGGAACGTGCCGGTGCGCGCGGCTTCCGCCAGGTTGCGGTTCGAGGTGGCGACGATGCGGATGTCGACCGGCACCGGCCGCGTGCCGCCGACGCGGTCGATGACGCGCTCCTGGATCGCGCGCAGCAGCTTGGCCTGCAGCCGCACGTCCATTTCCGAGATTTCGTCGAGCAGCAGCGTGCCGCCGCTCGCCTCCTCGAACTTGCCGATGCGGCGCGCCACCGCGCCGGTGAAGGCGCCTTTCTCGTGGCCGAACAACTCGGACTCGAGCAGGTTTTCCGGGATCGCGGCGCAGTTGACGCAGATGAACGGTTTCTTCGAACGGTGCGAGCGCGTGTGGACGTAACGCGCCAGCACCTCCTTGCCGGTGCCGGACTCACCGGTGATGAGGACGGAAGCCTCTGACGTCGCGATCTGGGTGGCGAGCTTGACCACCTGCGCCGTCGCCTCGTCGCGATAGATCAGGTCGCGCGCGTCGTCGGCGACGGCAGCCAACACCGCCGCGATCAGCTCCGGATCCGGCGGCAGCGGGATGTACTCCTTCGCGCCGGCGTGGATCGCGGCGACCGCGGCACGGGCGTTGTTCTCGATGCCGCAGGCTACGATCGGCACATGGATGTGTTCCATCTCCAGCTTGGCGACGAGATCGCGGATGTCGACTGCGACCTCGACCATCAGCAGGTCCGCGCCCTTGCCGGAGCGCAGCACCGCGAGCGCCTGCTCGATCGTTTCGGCGTGGGTGACGGCGGCGCCGCGGTCCATCGCGATCTTGGTCGCGGTGGTGAGTTGGCCCTTGAGCGTGCCGACGATCAACAGTCTCATGATTGTGTTCCTTCAGTATTCCGCGTTCGCTGCAGGAAGGGCGCGAAGCGCGGCCGCCGCCTCAATTTCGTTCCGCCTTGATGATTTCGGTCATCGTCACGCCGAGCTTGTCTTCGACCAGCACCACCTCGCCGCGCGCCACCAGGCGGTTGTTGACGTAGATGTCGATGGCCTCGCCGACCTTGCGGTCCAGTTCCAGCACCGTGCCGGGCCCAAGCTTGAGCAGGTCGCCCACGTCCATCCGCGCGCGCCCGAGCACCGCGGAGACCTGCACCGGAACGTCGAACACCGCTTCGAGGTCGGCCGCGCTGAGGGTGGTGTCGTCGCTGCCCGCCGGGACCGGCGGCGTGTCCGCTGCAACGGCCGCGCTGCCGGCTGCCCCGTCGAGATCGGGAAGCGGCACCTTGTTGTCGTCACTCATTGCGTATCTCCGGGCTTCGGCGTCGCCGCGGTTTGCAGCGCATCGAGGTAGCGGCCGACTGTGTCGCCGATCGTGCGGTTGATGTTGGCCTGATCGCGGATGACACCGCCATCGGCCCATTCGATCTTGCAGTCGCCCGGCGCGATTTCGGGCTCGGCGACGACCACCAGACGGCCGTCGAAACCAGCGAGGCGCGCGATCTCCTCAAGCTGCGCGCGCGCGGTGGCGTGCAGCGCGTCGTTGACGCGTACGATCACGTGCGGCGCGTGCGTGAGCTGCTTGAAGCAGTCGGCCGCCAGCGCCGCGATCTCGGCAAACGGCTGGCGCGCCACCAGTTCCGGCGCAAGCTTGCGGGCGAAGGCGAGGGCGAGTTCAACGGACTCCGCTTCGAGCCGGGCTTCGACGGCGGCGAGGCCGCGCGCCAGGCGGTCGAGCGCGTCGGCGATCTGCTCGGTCGCGGTTGCGGCGCGGCGCTGGGCGACGGCGGCAATCTCTTTTTCGGCGGCGTCGAAGCCGTCGCGGAAGCCCTTGGCCTCGGCCTCGGCGAGCCTGAGCGCTTGTTCGGACGGCGACAGCGGTCGGCCGCCCGCGCCGGCGGAGCCTGCGGCGAAGTCCTGGTCGAACAGATATTTGGCCTGCGCTGCCACGGTCCCGTTTCCTTAAAAGATCAGCTCTTCGTCCGACTTGGAGATGATGATCTCGCCCTTGTTGGCGAGGTCCTTGGCGAGGTTGACCAACGCGAGCTGCGCCTCGTCGACGTCGCGCAGCCGCACCGGCCCCAGGGCCTGCATATCGTCCATCAGCATCTTCGCCGCGCGCGACGACATGTTGCCGAAGAAGAACTCGCGCACCGGTTCGGTCGCGCCCTTGAGCGCGACGGCAAGCTTGTCCTTGTCGACGTGGCGCATCAGCGTTTGCGCCGAGCCGGAGTCGATCTTGGCGAGGTCGTCGAAAGTGAACATCAGGGTCTTGATGCGCTCGGCGGCTTCGCGATTGGAATCTTCAAGCGCGGTCATGAACCGCGATTCGGTCTGGCGGTCGAAGTTGTTGAAAATCTCCGCCATCACCTCGTGGGCGTCGCGGCGGCGGGTCTGCGACAGGCTCGACATGAATTCGGTGCGCAGCGTCTGCTCGACGCGCTCCAGCACCTCCTTCTGCACCGCCTCCATTTTCAGCATGCGGTTGACGACGTCGAGCGACAGGTCTTCGGGCAGGATGGCCAGCACGCGCGCGGCGTGCTCCGGGTCGAGCTTCGACAGCACGACGGCGACGGTCTGCGGGTATTCGTTCTTCAGGTAGTTCGCCAGCATCTCCTCTTGGACGTTGGCGAGCTTCTCCCACATGTTGCGGCCGGCGGGCCCGCGGATCTCGTCCATGATGTTGCTGACGCGCTCGGGCGGCAGGTACTGCTGCAGCAGCCGCTCGG
>JAFKKQ010000111.1 GCA_017304505.1 Hyphomicrobiales bacterium
GCCGTCAGATCTGACGGCCTCTTCGTTTTGTACCGGCGCTGCATTTCGAAGCCGGGGCTGGTTGGAGTTGGCGCAAAGTTCCGCTGGGCGGGATCGCCGAAGATCTTGCTGCAAGGCATCGTTCGCCCCGACCGTCTGCAACTCATCCCTGTTCGAGCAGAAAAATGCAGACAAATGTTCCCACCAGTTTTTACCTTCCGGAAGTTTCTTCGCCCCGACAATGGTGGTGCTTGCACAAGTGACATCGCCTTGGGGCCGGAATGCCTCGGAAAGTGAGGCAAGCCGCGGCTCCTGGCTGTACCATGGCAGGAGATCCACCAATGACCACGTTCAAGCGTCTGGGCGAAGGAGATGCCGGTTCCGCTTCCGCGATTTCGGCGGTCGATCTGGGCGCCTTCACATTGACGGCGGTCCGCAACGGCTCCGGCAATCTCGAGCTAATTAATTGGCGAACCGGGCCCACGATCACGCGTCAAAGCGATAGCGGCAATCAGGCGGGCGCCATTAGCGAGATCGCGACGACGCGGGTGCGCAATCTGACGATCACAGCCGTTCGCAACGGCAGCGGCGCGCTGGAATTGATTTCCTGGGACGATGGCGGCGGACAAGGGCGGATCACACGCCGTGCGGACAGCGATAATCAGGCTGGCGCCGCAAACCTCATCGCTGTCAAGCCTCTGCCCTCCGCCACAGGCGTCATCACCGCGCTTCGAAACGGCTCCGGCGATCTTATGCTGATTACCTGGGCGGTCGATCTCAACGGCAAGTTCACACGGATTTCCGACAGCAGCGCGGGCGAGGTCAGCGCCGTCGCACTTTCGGTGATTGGCAACATTGCAGTGACGGCGGTCCGCAATGGCAGCGGAAATCTCGAGTTGATCACCTGGGCCATTGGATCGGACGGTCGCGGCATCACGCGAATGGCCGACAGCGGCAGTCAGGCCGGCGCCATCAGCGAGGTCGCGGTCGCCGACACGGTGACGGCAGTCCGCAATGGCAGCGGAAACCTCGAACTGATCGCCTGGAATATCTCTGCGGACGGCAAGACGATCAAGCGACTTGGCGACATCGAAGCCGGCGCAGCGACGTGGGTTGCCCTCTCTCGCTTCAGCGCCACCCGCTTCGTCACGGCCATCCGGGCCGGCAACGGCGCGCTGAAGCTCATCGCCTACGATGTTGCGGCGAGCGGCGCATTCACGCGCACCGGCGACAGTGGCGACCAGGCTGGCGCCGTCAGCGAGGTCTCGCTCGTCACGCCGCCATCGAACACTCCGACCACTGCCGTGCGCAATGGCTCGGGCAATCTCGAACTGATCAGTTGGAGCATGCGGGGCTGATCGAATACGGAAAGGGTCAGCATCTGCTCTGAGCCCACAAAACTGGATCGTTTTTGGTTAGAGTCTTCGGCGCCGATTCCCAGGCTGGGAGGAGCGCGGAACGATGAAGGCCTCACGGTTCTCGGACGCCCAGAAGGCGTTGCTCGAGATGGACACCTCAACCTACCACTACAAATCGCACCGCCCCGGACAGGCTGGCCTCGAACAACGGATCAAGGAGATCTGCCAGATGCGGGTGCGCTACGGCTATCGACCCGTCCACGTGATGCTGCGCCGTGATGGCTGGCGCATCAATCAGAAGAAGAGAACGGTTCGCCGCTGCCGCTAGAGATCAAGACGTAACTCGGCCTTGCGGTTGCTGCTCGCGGTTAACGCGCGGGGAGGGGATTAGTCGCGCCCCCAAGCCTTGATGGCCATGTAGGCGCCGAGCGCCAGAATCCCACACAAGATGAGCCATCCGAAGATTTCGTGATTCGGCATGCCGACAGCTTAGCGAAACGGGAGAGAAGATAGGGGCGCGATCGTTCTGGCTCGCCAGGCCGTTCGGCGATACCGCCGACCAACATTGCGGGGATGGGAAATTTATTCCCCTCGTCGGCGCAACTTCTTTGCTGCCTTCCGCGCCGCATACCGCGCATCGCGTTCTGCTTTTTTTTCAGCTTGTAGTGCGACTTCCCTTTCGGCCTGCTCGGCTGCCTTACGGGCCTCCTCTTCCGCAGCAGCACGCTTCGCAGCCACGGCTGCTGCTTCAGCCGCCGCTTCGGCCAGTGCCGCTTGCTTCCTTGCTTCGGATTCCCGCTCTTCTCGCTCACGTTGACGAAGTGCCAATCGCTCGGCCCGGGCCGCTGCAATCGTTTCCCGCTGCCGGCGTTTCGCTACGATCTCGGGATTCTCTGGGTCGGTGGCTCGTTTAAATTTGACTAGCAAGGCGGCTTTTGCTAATGAAACTACGTGATTGCTCCTTTGCCGGTATGTGATCGAATCCGGCGCACAGCCACGTTGTGCCACAGACCCGCGAGGGATGGTAGGCGGATGGAGCGCCCTTTGTTTGCCTCGACGGAAGGTACTGGCTCTTTGGGATGAAGCAGCGCGGGCCACTAGGCGATTGTCTTTGAGATGCTGCTCTTTGTTCCGAATGGCCATAGGGAACGCAGGTCCGCTCGTTCCGGTCCTAAGGTTTCCGCGGCACCAGCGTCGGCCCCAGGTCATCCTCCGCGTACCGATAGGCCACCACGGCCCGGCTGCCGCACCGCCGGCAGACCGTCCGCTTGGTGAGGGTGACCAGGGAGGCTCCGGGCTCCAGGCCATAGGCGGGTAGATCATCCTCGGCCAGCGAGGCGCGGTGACCGCAGCTCAGGCACTCCAGGGCGATCCAGGCCATGGGCCGCACTCCGTACTGCCGGGAATGTGGGGAGGGGACAGCCCGGGCGCTATGCGTCGCCCCCCTCTTGACGGACTGCGAGGCCCTCCTAAATCGACCAGCCGACAGGTGCCAAATGGCCTGTTGCGAGCGCCGGCGGACGCCCGGCGCGCTCGTATCCATGTCGCTTTACGGAGGATGTGGCTATGACCCAGACCGACACACAAAAGGATTTTGATCTCGACAACCTTCTCCACCCGGCACGGGCTTTCCGGACGCCGATGGACGTGGTCAAGGACCCGGCCCTGACCACCAACGAAAAGCGAGCCATCCTGGCCTCCTGGGCTTCAGATGCCTGCGCGGTCGAGGATGCGCACGATGTCCGGCAGCCGCCAGGAGCGCCCATGGTCCGTTTCGACGATGTGCTCGACGCGCTGAAGAGATTGGACGGCGAGACGGTGCGGAAACCGCACTACACCAAGCTCATGAGCCGCGCGCGGCGCTGGAAAGACTTCTATTACAACAGCGGCCACGCTGGGCACTCCTTGTTTTCGTGAGGCGTGCCATGTCGGAAAAGAAATGGAAGGAACTCGAAGACTTTCGCGAGCCGCCGACGCGTCGTGCCATCGAGGCCATGCACGAGATCGAAGAAGAAGAGCAAAAGTTGCTCGATGAGGCCGTAATCGCCGCCGCCCAATTGAAGAAATCCGGCGGTGACGGCGGCCAGATTCCTCAGTGACGGCGATGTTGGCGCTTTGGCTCTTTGCCCTGGCGGTCTCAGGGATCTCGATGCTCGTGGCAATCGTGCTCTCTCGCTTCGAGGATGACGAACTGTCGAAGTCCTGATCTCAAGCGGCGGGACGCGCTCGTTGGCCCCGGCGACGTTCGCCGGGGTTTTCCACCGCATGACTATCAATCCTCGTGGCGGTGCTACCACCAATTCCGCCACAGCCCCGAGCTGGCAAACAGGATCCGGCTCGCATAGGCGGTCAGAAGCCAGGGCAATAAGATCGGGTTCGCTCCGGTGCGATCCAGCGATTTCTCATGGCCGTTGAACATTGGTCTTTCCGCGTTTCAGTGCGCCGTCGCCTCTGGCTCGATCGGTTCGGTTAGCGCCGCTTGCGCCAGCCGGGCTGGATTGCGCTCTCCGGCCGCGGCGCGTGCGACGATGCGGGATGCGATGACCTCGCGAGTACAGTTGCAATAACCACGCTTCGGGCCCGTCGAGGACAAGGCAAAGGCTATCATTCAGGTGCTCGGCTGCGACGTTGACGAATTGCTGACGGTGCGTGCAGGGTGGCTTCGGACTTGCCCGATATCATCAATCGCCACCCGGTCGAACTGGCGGCGCTGCTTCGGACCACAAAGAGCCTAACCCCGAAGATATCGCGCGGCTAGTCCGCAATGCGCAGAAGCGAAGGACAAGTGCCTGATCGGCCGATGACGATTTTGAAAGATGCAAATGAGAATCGCCGATCAATGACCAAGTTCGGTTCCTGTGTGCCCGATCGGCAAGTTGTGCGGAACGGTGGTGTGAAGGTGTGCAACGCTCTCGGGAGGTTGCAGTGAATCGCTGGCTTTCGCTGCTAGGAGTTCTCGTGCTCGTCATCGGCGGTGGACTCGCGATCGGCCTTCTGACCACCCCGGGCGAATGGTATGGCGGCCTCGCCAAGCCATCCTTCAACCCGCCTGGCTGGATATTTGGCCCGGTCTGGACGGTGCTCTATGTGCTAATCGCCGTGGCCGGCTGGCGCTCGTTCGAGCACGATCGCACCGGCCAGCCCATGGGATTTTGGTGGGTGCAGCTCGGGCTCAATTTTCTGTGGTCTCCGATATTCTTCGCCGCTCATCAAATTGGACTGGCCTTGGGTGTTATCCTGCTGATGCTGGCTGCGATCCTTGCGTTCATTGCCACGGTGTGGCGGCAGGATCGCGGGGCGGCGTGGCTATTCGTGCCGTATGCCGCCTGGGTGAGCTTCGCGTCGGTGCTGAACCTGGCGATCTTCACGCTGAACTAACTGGAGCTTGGATGCACCGCCGCATCGTCACCGTCAATGACAAACTGCAGCAGGGTTATCGCTATGCGCTGACAGCACCCGCCGGCCGCAATTTCGATCCGGCCTTTCGGCCCGACCTGACGCCGAAGCAGATGCTCCAACTGGGCGTGTTCTGTGGCAGATACCTCACTGATTGCCGCGACGAATTTCCTACAACCTGGTTCAGGCGAGCCAAGCTGTCGCCCACGCGCCGTGATTGCTCGCTCAACTATTTCGGCGTCGATGCGAGCCAGCCGCTATCGGAGTGGCAAAGAAAGGGCTGGATACATGCCGATGACCCGCGCGGCTGGTTCCAGTGGTACTGCCGTTATTACATGGGTCGGCGCCTGCCCGAGGAGGACGCGCGCCAGATCGGTCGCTGGAAGGCGATGGAGCGCCACGTTTCGCAGATAAGGAAGCATTGCGAGCCGGGTGATCCTATGTGCCGGCCGCGGCAGCGCCAGGCGCTCTTGCACTGGGCCTATGACAGCCGAAAAATCTAGGCGGCCAAAGCGGCGCGAAGCCCGGCGCGCGGCTATTCGTTCGCGATCATTCTTCATCAGGCCCGCAATGATGGTCAGGGGTGGCTCCGTCTTCGGCGAGGGCGAGGAGCTAGACTTACAGCAGCTGGTCTGCGCCGATCCCGACGCACTGCCGCCCGGCCAAGCGGTCGCCAGCACTCCACGCGCCGATCCCCGTTTCCCTGCCATGCGTAATGTTGGGAGCTGTCAAATTAAACGGCGGCTCATCGAACGTCAGCCCGCTGAAAAGTCCTTCCCCGCGACCGCGGCAGGCACCGCTCTACGTGCGAGCATTGGAATAATGGTTAAGTCGTCAACATCGACGATCCCGACGCACCGTGATTAACGACTAAGCTTCGCCTGGACAAGCTCACCCGTAGCAGGATTGTAGTATGCTTCGACTTCGCCGCCGCTGGCCTTATCCGTAATGTAAACTTTGTGGCACCCATCGTCGATTTTCACGCGACGAACCATATTGATCTGCCCCCTTTGAAGTGGTCCTCCCTGAAGTATGTTTTGACCATGGAGGATGAGATCAATGGCGAGGAAGCGGCATACAGCTGAAGAGATCGTGGCGAAGCTTCGGCAGGTCGATGTGCTGATGGCACAAGGCCGGCCGGTTG
>JAFKKQ010000112.1 GCA_017304505.1 Hyphomicrobiales bacterium
AAACCGGAAGCCTCTGCGTTCCGCGTTCCGGACGCCCGTTGCGCCGGGCTCGCGATCCGGGTCGCGACGTCAGGGGTGGTCACGTTTGACCTCGCCTTTCGAGTATCGAAGTCGAAGAAGTTTCGACGCCTATCGCTTGGAAAGTTTCCAGACATATCGCTCGATGCTGCGCGTGACCGCGCGAATGAACTGACGCGTGCGGCCCGCATGGGTCACGATCTAATAGGCGAGGAGGAGACGGCAAGGGCAGCCGCCGCGGCTCGTATCACAGTCGAGGCCTTGGTGAGCGAATATGTCGTCCGCCGTGTGCGCGGCCGTCTCCGCACGGCACACGAAATTGAAGGTCGGTTGAAGCGGGCGTTGGCTGCGGAATGGCAGCGCCCGGTCGATGAACTCCGCAGGCGTGACCTTCGGCGGCTCCTCGATGCCATCGTCGATGCCGGCCATCCCCGCGAGGCAGAACAGCGGAGGGTCTGTTTGAACGGGTTATTCCGCTGGGCGGTCCAGCAGGATTTCATTGAGGTCAACCCGATGGTGGGCCTTGTCAGTTACGGTCGATCGCCGCCGCGACAACGTGTGCTTACCTCTGACGAGGTCGAGACGCTGTGGCGTTGGCTTGATGGTGGGGCGATTCCGCTGGACGCAGCCGACGTGCTGCGCATGCAACTGGTTTTAGGCGCGCGATGCAGTGAGGTCGGCGGTATGCGTGGGGCAGAAGTTGATACTGAGCAATGGCTTTGGACGCTGCCGGCCGCGCGCTCGAAGAACGGAAAGGCCCGTGTAACACCGATCGTTGGCATCGCTCGAGAGATTATCGCCAAGCGGATGAAGGTTGCCGAAGGCGGACCACTCTTCACCACCGATACTGGCCGGCCCTTGACGGCCATGCATCTCGCGCATTTTCTGACGAACCATCGGCCACCGATCGAGAAGTTTGGTACGCACGACCTTCGGAGGACTGTCGCTACCATGATGGCCGAGGCGCTTGGAATTTCTCTTGAAACTATCGCTCGTGTCATTGGCCACACCGGAGGTAGTGCATCAACGCGAACCTTGATTGCTCATTACGTCCGAGCTGATTTTGTCGACCAGAAGCAGGCCGCCTTATTGGCCTGGGATATGCGCTTACGCGCAATTGTCGCAGGCGACTTCGCGGCCTCCATTGGAAACGTCGTAACGTTGGGCGTCAGGGCCGCCGGCTGAAAGGGCGTGGCTATCGACAAATCGGGCCGGGGGGCATCGAGCAGAACAGCTCCAAAGAGATCGGAATGAGTACCTTCCGCTATGTGATGGCCAACTGTGCCAATCCCAGATCATGCGGTCGCATCCTTCTCCTACCAGCCTAAGCGTAGGAGGAGAGCCCGCCTTGGGCGGAGCGCCGGCCAACTCCAAAACAAGCTCGTGGGTGGACCATAGGCTACGACCGGGAGAGATAGCAGAATACCCGCCTCTTCGACGACATGGCCCCCTTCCATTTTCAGATCGAAGCGGCGTGGCATCATTCCGTGTGGGGATGCGAGCCCGTCAAGACCGGCGTGTTTACCCTCCCGCCTTGGTCGGACCCGTTTCCTTCGCTGACCTGCAGGGCATGATCAGCAAGGCAGAAACGGCGCTGGAGGCGTTCATCCCCGAAGAGGTTAACGGGTGTGCGGGCAAGCACGTAAACCTCCAGATCGGCGCCCGAAGGCTTGCCTTCACCTCGGAGACCTTCATCCTCTCTTTCTCGCTACCACACTCCATTTCCACGCCGTCACCGCATACGATATCCTGCGCTCGCGAGGCGTGCCGCTCGGTAAGCGTGATTACGAGGGTCGGCTGCGCACCGATCATCTTGAAGCGCGACGGGTAGCCGCAGGCTCTTGCAATCAGGCGTTGCACGACATCATAATAGCTGATCGGCAGGTCGTTTTAGGGGATGATTGGATGAGCTTCGGAATTGAATTTTTACGCAATGGCGTATGGCAGCGCGAACTTATCTCTGGCGTGCCAATGCGGTTGGCTACTCGCTATGAGACCCGACAGTACGCTAGCACCTACATCGAGTCCCCCTGGCGAATAGTCGAAGACCCGGGCGAATCCAACTGTGCACATGAGCCGGATTACCCTTTGAATGATTACGCTCATTTAGAAGTGATGCCGGACATTAAGTCGACACCATAATCGCAGCCGGATCAGTTCATTTGCAGCAGAATCGTCCGCGTTGACCAACTGCCGATTGTTCAATGTTCGCGTATGTGGAGAGAAGCCGCATCGAGTGCGGCCCGTGCAGCCTTCAATTTCCCAGCCGATTCCAACTGATCAACGATAGTGCAGGTGGCGGCGGATGATACGCCGGCACAACGGTTGCGCGTAGCATCTCGACGAGACTTTCCATGCTGTCGAGGAGCGTCGGGCGGCCGCCTAACGCCACCCCGTCTGATGTCGCATTGCTCGCCGGCCCGCTCGCGGAACGCTTGCTCGAATAGATCTGCGTCTAGCTATCCCGACTCAAATATGTTCGCCGTGATACCGTCGGCTGACGCCGCCTGACCTCGTGCGGTGACATGGTCCGAGCTTATCATTATAATTCGGTGTTGTTGTTCGTTGATGCCTGTAGTACCTTCTTGTCGTCCGCGACGGACCGTGGAGGCAATCCACGTAAAAAAAGAGCTTAGGCATACGTGTAGCGGAGCGTATGGCCAAGACGTCGTCCTTCCGACGATAATTCGCGCAAGTTCTGTATGCCCGGCAGGCTTGGACTGTTAGTGGGCCGTGGAGGCAATCCACGTAAAAAAAGAGCTTAGGCATACGTCGCGAAGCGTATGACCAAGACGTCGTCTCCCAGACGACAATTCGCGCCATCCGTAACAATCAAACGACATTTGCTTACCGCGATGTCGCAAGAGGCGCGCATGCTCTCCAACCCATTGATGCTCTCCATCCGTGATGCGTGTCGTTCATCCGCCCTCGGTCGGACGACAATTTATAAGCTGATCGGCTTGCACAAAATCAGGGCCGTAAAAGTCGGCAGCAAAACGTTAGTGGACGCACAGTCTTTGCAAGACTTCCTCGCAGGACTGCCGCCCGCTCAGATTCGATCCCCCGAGAAGACGCCGAATTCGAGACGTGCAGAGATTGCGCTGACGCAGCGATGAGTTTCTGCCGGATCGGCCATCAAACGCTCAGAGGTCGTCATGGGCTTGTCGGCACAAATGTCGAACTGAGCCGTGCGACATATGCGGAGAAATAGCCATGAGAAATGGAATTGTCGGTCGTGATAAGTTTTGGTGGAAACGAGACAATGTAAGATTTCACCTATTCCGGGGGCGCCGACCGGAGACGTTAATATCCGTTGTCCCCGATCGGAACTATCCGGGGATGTTTCGCCTCGACTTTGGCGACGGATCGATTAGCGACATGCTCAATCTTAGCCGCGCGATAGATGCAGCGCATGCCATCGCATTAGCGAAGCTCAATCATTACGAGGGGCAAGAATGCCCCTCTAAGGGGGGCCTGATCGCCCAAAACAAGAAGGGGGCAGGGCTACCGCTTGCCGACCAGATTCAGCGAGCGAGCGAAGAGGCTACGGATTCGCATTCGCTTTGATCAACGTTGGGTGTTCGGCC
>JAFKKQ010000113.1 GCA_017304505.1 Hyphomicrobiales bacterium
GGACCGATGACGGCGGTGTGGCTCTCGCCATTATCCGCAGCGGCCGTCCGGACATATTGACAGCCGAGCGGATTCTCGTGGCGACCGGGCGCACGCCGAATACTGAAACTCTCGGCCTCGCCGAGGCCGGCGTCACGCAGGCGTCGTCCGGCTCGATCGTCATCGACGACCGTATGCGCACGTCGAAAGCGGGCGTCTATGCGGTCGGCGACGTGACAGGCAAAGACCAGTTCGTCTACATGGCGGCCTATGGCGCAAAGCTCGCGGCCAAGAACGCGCTGAACGGCAACAGCCTGCGTTATGACAACTCGCCGATGCCGGCAGTCGTGTTCACCGATCCACAGGTGGCGAGCGTCGGTTTGACCGAGGCGCAAGCCCGCGCTGGCGGGCACGCCGTGCGAACCTCGGTGCTCTCACTCGACAATGTGCCCCGCGCGCTTGCAGCCCGCGACACCCGAGGACTGATCAAGCTCGTGGCGGACGGCGCAACCCGAAAACTGCTCGGCGCGCACATTCTGGCGCCGGAGGGCGCCGACAGCATCCAGACGGCGGCGCTGGCGATCCGCTGCGGTCTCACGATTGATGACCTCTCAGAGGCGATCTTCCCCTACCTCACGACCGTCGAGGGGCTGAAACTCGCGGCGCAGACGTTCGACAAGGATGTCAAGAAGCTGTCCTGCTGTGCGGGCTAAGGCAATGGCGTTCATGTGAAGGGCGAACCATGAAAACCGATGCGCATGCGCAATTAGAGCCGGCGGTAGAGATTCGGCCTGGGGTCTTTCGCCCTGATTGGTCGGCAGTGACGAAGCCGAGGGCGAGGGAAGCTCTTGCCGGCCGTCTGGCTGCGCGCGCCGGACTGCTGGACAAGTGGTCTCACAGGCTCGATGCAAATGACGATCTCGTATGGCGCGCGATCTTGCAGTTCTATGGCGATCATGGCCAGCCTCCGCAGATTGCGGACATCGCCGGTGAAATCGGATTCGAGATCGATCACGTCGAAACGGCGCTCCGCGCGCTGGACTCGAATGATCTGATCGGACTCGATCGCGATTCCGGGCAAATCCGCTTGGCCTATCCGTTCACGGAAGCAGTCACCGCCCATCGGGTCGATCTCAATGGGCACACCCTCCACGCTCTCTGTGCGATCGACGCGCTCGGCGCCGCAGACATGTATGGCGCGGACATATCGATCTCATCACCATGCCGTCACTGCGGGTCGCAGATCGAAGTGACGACGACTGCGGATGGTCGGGCGCCGAAAAGCGTTGCCCCAGCAGGTGCGGTTGTTTGGTACGACTTCGCCTATGACGGCTGCGCTGCCGGCTCTTGTTGCCCGTCGATCGCATTCTTTTGCTCGGACGCGCATTTGCAGCAATGGCTTGATGTTCAAACACCACGACGTGACGGCACTGGCTTGACCGTGGATGAGGCCTTGGAGGTCGGCCGCGCCATCTTTGGCCCGGTCCTCACTGACCCGCTCTCGGACACCTTGCGCTGACTCGCAGTTGACGCCCTTCCTGCCGTGACACTGCGATCCTATCGAGATCAAGCGTTGGTGGGCCGCAACACCGCAGGACGGCGAAGAACATCGATCTGCTTCGTAAGCTGGGCATTGCGGCGATCGGCCATTTCGGCCAGGCGTTCCGCCTCGACCGCGCGTCGCAATAATCCGGCATTCTCCGTCACAAGCTGCCTGATCTGGAGCTGCATGTCGCCAATTACGGCACGTTGCTCGGCGACCTTGTGCTCCACGCTACCGAGGCGATCGGGAATCGCTCCACGCTTTCGGGCTCGAGCGAGGTCGTCGAGGATATCGCGATGGTTGGTGTAGATGGCGTTGCGCGCGACGCCTGCCTCGCGGGCGAGCGCGGCGACCGTCAATCGGCGGCCTGGATACGTTGAAGCCAGCCGTTCGGGCGCCCCGCGAACAAGGCGATCGAGGGCCGCGCCCAGCTTGTCGGCGGTCGCCTGCATCCGCCGATCATAGGGGGTCGGCGGCGCCGGCGGGTTCGGGGGCGGCATGGGAGTCTCCCGTAAGTTCGGCGAGGATGCGGTCGCATTCGGCGATCCGCGTGCGAGCGAGCGCGAGGCTGACTGGGTCGAGCCGAGAGTTGGAAAGCAGGCTGAGATTGCGGCTTCGCCGGGCTTCCCAGACCGGACGATGGCGTTCCGTTACGGCGAAGTTGGCGCAGCGGACGCAGGTGCTCTCGGTCCGCCAGGTTGGGTTGGGGCCATGTTCGTCACCGCGGCAGGCGGCGCTCTCGGCACGATAAGCGCAGTATCCCCAATCGCAGACACCGAGGCGCATGCCGCTCTCGTCGATCAGAAAATCGATATAGGCGGCGAGATCGCCGTCCATCGTTCGGCCGCGGAATTGTGATCGGTCCGCGAGCATTCTCCCTGCCCGACCACCGAGCCGACTGGCGGTCAGCAGCTCCTCCAGCGCGGCCCTGGTCTCGTCGAGGGCCTGGGCGTCGACGAGCTCGCCGAGCTCGAAATCCGTGCCGACATAGGCGCGATCAGTCATGATCCGGGTCACATGCCCGAAATGATGCTGCAAGGCGTGAAGGCCCGTGCGATCGCGCTTGCCGACGAATCGGGCGAAGGTCTTGCGGCCTTGATGGGTGGTCAGGTGCCAGGGACGACCATCGGTGTGCGCCGGCAAAGCGACGAACGGCGCGAAGGATCCGTTGAGCCGCGCAATAAGGCTGTGGAGGGTCAGGACGTCGGCAGAGCGTGTATCGACGATACCGTTGCCGCGCATGATCAACCAAAGCTCGGGGCGCCCGGTACGCCGCCGCAGCGGCTCAGAAAGCCGCTCGAGAACATCAATGGCGCGTAGGACGGGCGGTGGTGCGGCCCATAGATGCGGTTCGCCAGCACCGTGTGTGGCGGTCTTGAAGATGCGACCGCGCAGATAGCTGAAATCCTCGCAGCCGTCGGAGGCCGAACGATGCTCTACACATCCTGCCTCAAGCGCAAGAATCTCCGAAACTCTTGCTCCAACCAGGTACGCGATGGTGACGAAGCAGGCATCGTAGATTCGCTCCATTAGAAAGCGGAGCCGTTTGGCGGCCTCGATCTTCGGATGCCACGGGCTCTCTTCGCCGACGATCGTGGAAAAGCGGAAGCTATCGATCAGGGCGACAACCGCGGCGCGGAGCTTGCGATCGCCAAATCCTTGGGCGCGACGCTGCTCATAAAGGGGCGCCGCCTGGTTGCGCAACGCGATCACATCATCCGCGGGCTGGCCGATCAGTCGAATGGCTGCTGACAGGAGGGGGACGGCAATGGCGTCCGGTGTATAAGGGAACGACCCACGGGAATCGCGCGTGTGGCCAGAAACGACGCTGGCGCGCTCGGCGGCGAACGGATGCTCTGGCGGGGGATTTATGAGCTTCCGCCGTTGCAGATAGAGCGACAGAATAATGATGGCGTAGGCATGCCGGCTGGATGCCGAGAGGGTCCCGCCTCGGCTCCGAGAGGGGCGGCTGGCGAGCGTGCGGAGGAAGCACTCCACGGCGTCGCGATCAAGTTCATCATAGCCGTGCATCCTCTCGGCGACCATCCAGCGGATGAGGATACGAAGCTTGCAGAAGCTGGCG
>JAFKKQ010000114.1 GCA_017304505.1 Hyphomicrobiales bacterium
GCCGCCGGGAGTTCCCACGAGGCGGAGTGGGAGGCTCGCAAGACTGCGCCACTCAATACGACGGGTGCAAACGTGATCCAGAAGAATTGGCAGGAACTGATCAGGCCGAGCAAGCTGCAGGTGTCGGCGGGCTCCGACTCGAAGCGGATGGCGACGTTGGTGGCTGAGCCGCTTGAGCGCGGCTTTGGCGTCACGCTCGGCAACGCGCTGCGGCGCGTGCTGTTGTCGTCGCTGCAGGGCGCCGCTGTGCAATCGGTGCACATCGACGGCGTGCTGCATGAGTTTTCTTCGATCGCCGGTGTTCGCGAAGACGTCACCGACATCGTACTCAACATCAAGGATATCGCCATCAAGATGCAGGGCGAAGGGCCCAAGCGCATGGTGGTGAAGAAGTCCGGTCCGGGGACCGTCACCGCGGGCGATATCCAGACTGTCGGTGACGTTGTCGTGCTCAATCCGGATCTCGTGATGTGCACCCTCGACGAGGGTGCCGAGATTCGCATGGAGTTCACGGTCAACACCGGCAAAGGTTACGTGGCCGCCGAGCGCAACCGCCCGGAGGATGCGCCGATCGGGTTGATCCCGGTCGACAGTCTCTATTCGCCGGTGCGCAAGGTTTCCTACAAGGTCGAAAACACCCGCGAGGGTCAGATCCTCGACTACGACAAGCTCACGATGACGATCGAGACCAACGGTGCGGTCGGCCCGGAGGACGCGCTCGCCTATGCGGCGCGCATCCTGCAGGACCAGCTCAACGTGTTCGTCAACTTCGAGGAGCCGCGCAAGGAGCAGGCCCAGGAATCGATCCCTGATCTTGCGTTCAATCCGGCGTTCCTCAAGAAGGTCGACGAGCTCGAACTCAGCGTGCGTTCGGCCAACTGTCTCAAGAACGACAACATCGTCTACATCGGCGATCTCGTTCAGAAGACCGAGGCCGAGATGCTTCGCACGCCGAACTTCGGCCGCAAGTCGTTGAACGAGATCAAGGAGGTGCTGGCGCAAATGGGCCTGCACCTGGGTATGGAAGTGCCGGGTTGGCCTCCGGAGAACATCGACGAGTTGGCCAAGCGTTTCGAGGATCATTACTGAGACTTTGTCTCGCTCATGCCCGGCCGATCCGCCGGGCATGACCTTTAGGGCGAACGCAGGAAGCCCACCTGAGCACAGCGTCCGACGAGCAAGTCGTGACACAACGATAGAAGGATCATTTCGATGCGTCACGGAAACGCTCACCGCAAGCTCGGCCGCAAGCCGGAGCATCGCAAGGCGATGTTCGCCAATATGGCGGCGGCGCTTATCAAGCATGAGCAAATCACCACCACCCTGCCGAAAGCCAAGGAGCTTCGCCCCGTCGTGGAGAAGCTCATCACGCTCGGCAAGCGCGGCGATTTGCATGCGCGCCGGCAGGCGATCTCACAGATTCGCGATGTCGCCATGGTCAAGAAACTGTTCGATGTTCTTGGCCCCCGGTACAAGGAGCGCAACGGCGGTTACACCCGCGTGCTGAAGGCGGGCTTCCGTTATGGCGACAATGCTGCCGTCGGCGTGATTGAATTCGTGGATCGCGACGAGAGCGCCAAGGGTCTGGACTCCGGGCCGGTGCAGGAGAAGCGCGCCAGCGAGGATGCCGACGCCGTGGCGTAATTCTTCCAGGCTTCGAAAGCGTTTTCGAAGGCGGCCGTTCCGGCCGCCTTTTTCTTTGTGCGTTGTTGCCCTGCGTATCGGCATGTCTGCGCGTTGTACGGGCTCGGCCTGAACCAAGACGAGCTAAATCTGAGGTGGAGAAGGGCGTGGCTCACACTTAAGCGAGACGTCAACACGATGCCGCGCGGCAACGTGATCGGGACGTGAGCGGATTCGCCGGTTTCGCCTGGAAGGGCTCGCTATAATTGGTCCGATGCGCGCAGCCCGGAGAAGCTCATGGTTCGTCTTGTCACGATGTTGGCCGCGGCCGGTGCCGCGGTGCTTGTTGCCATGACGAGCGACCTTCACGCCGATCCGGCATCCGGCCGTGCGCTGGTGACCGCGGCCGAGCGCGGCGATGTTGCCGCGGTCCAACGGCTTCTTGGGGCCGGTGTCGCGGTCGACTCCCGCGACAATACCGGCCGTACGGCTTTACTGGCGGCAACCCATGCCAATCGCGTCGAGGTCGCCCGCGTGCTGATTGCCGCAGGAGCCGATGTCAACGCCAAGGACAAGATTCAGGACAGCCCCTATCTTTATGCCGGTGCCGAAGGCCGCAATGAGATTCTGAAGATGACGCTTGCGGCGGGGGCGAACCTCAAGAGCGTCAACCGCTACGGCGGCACCGCGCTGATCCCCGCGGCGCATCATGGTCATCCCGAGACGGTGAAGATTCTGCTCGCCACGGCGATCGACAAGGATCACATCAACAAGCTCGGTTGGACCGCTTTGCTCGAAGCCGTAATCCTGGGCGACGGCGGCGCCGTTCACACGGAGATTGTCCGGTTGCTGGTGGCGGCGGGGGCCAATGCCAATATCGCCGACCGGGATGGCGTTACGCCGCTTGGGCATGCACGGCGGCGCGGCTTCACCGCGACGGCGGCGATTCTGGAGGCGGCCGGCGCACGCTGACGCGCGGACCGCAGAGCTGCCGATCTTCCTGAGAAATATGCCCGGAGGGGCTGGTATTAAGCCACCGGTGGTGGAATCCTCCGCGCGGGCACACGGGGAGTCGGTCATGCGGAACACAACAATTGCGATGGCGGTCGCGGCAGCGGTAGCGCTTCCGGCCATATTACAAGAAGCCCGCGCGGAGACGCCGGTTGAGCGCGGCAGCTACCTGGTTAACACCATTATGACCTGCGCCAACTGCCACTCGCCGAAGGGACCGCCCGCCGCGGTCGCCGGCAAGGACTTTTCCGGCGGCCTGACGTTCGATGAGCCGCCATTCAAGGTGACGGCATCCAATATCACGCCGGACAAGGAAACCGGCATTGGCGCGTGGAGCGATGCCGACATCAAGAAACTGCTGCTGACCGGCGTGCGGCCGAATGGTGTGCGGGTCGCTGAGGTTATGCCGACATCGTTCTATCCCATCCTCACGCCGGGCGACCTCAACGCCATCGTTGCCTATCTGCGCACGCTGAAGCCGGTCAGGAACAAGGTGCCGGATCCGATTTATAAAATTGCGCTGCCGCATCACATCGTGCCGGGTGCGGAGAAGGCGTTTACGCAAGCTGATCTTAAAGACAAACTGAAGCGTGGCCGCTATCTCGCCACCATCGGTCATTGCCTGGAATGCCATACGCCCTTCGTCAACGGTGCACACGACTTCAAGAATTCGCTGGGCAAAGGCGGCCGCGAATTTCCAGGCCCCTGGGGCGTGTCGAAGTCGCGCAATATCACCTCAAGCAAGACCGCCGGCCTGGGTAGCTGGACCGATGCCGAGATCAAGACGGCGATCACCCACGGCAAGGACAAGGACGGGAAGCCTTTGAAAGGGCCGATGGGCTACCAGTACTATGCCAAGATGACGGACGCCGATCTCGACGCGGTCATTGCGTTTGTGCGGACATTGCCGGCGATCGACTAGACTTCTGGTTCCATTCCAGTCGCGCCGCCTTTGGTGGCGGC
>JAFKKQ010000011.1 GCA_017304505.1 Hyphomicrobiales bacterium
ATCCTCGCCTGCCGCGCGGCGCAGGCGGCCGGCATCCCCTATACATTGTCCACCATGTCGATCAACTCGATCGAGGATGTCGCGAGTGCGGTCGACAAGCCGTTCTGGTTTCAGCTTTACGTCATGCGCGACCGCGGTTTCATCCGCGAATTGATCCAGCGCGCCGCGGCAGCCAAATGCAGCGCGCTGATGCTGACGGTCGACCTGCAGGTGCTCGGCCAGCGCCATTGCGACGTGCGCAATGGGCTGACCGTTCCGCCGGAAATCAAAATCAGGAATCTCATCGACATCGCCACCAAACCGGCGTGGGCGCTCTCCATTCTCAGGAGCAAGCGCAAGACCTTCGGCAACCTCGCCGGTCATGTGAAAGGCATGGAGAACATCAACTCGCTGGCGCAGTGGACCGCAAGCCAGTTCGACCCGACGCTGTCCTGGAAGGACGTCGAATGGGTCAAGAGTCTGTGGCCCGGCAAGCTGATCCTCAAGGGCATCCTCGACGTGGACGACGCCAAGATCGCGGTGACGACGGGAGCCGACGCCATCAGCGTCGTGGTCGATGCGGTCGGCTCGGAGATCGACGTGATGTTCGACAGCGGCATCCGGACCGGCGCCGACATCGTGCGGGCGCTGGCGCTCGGCGCGCGCTCGTGCATCGTCGGGCGTTCGTACATATATGGCTTGGGCGCGGGCGGGCAGGCGGGCGTCGCGCGCGCCATCGAGATCCTCCGCAGCGAGCTCGATGTCACGATGGCACTGTGCGGCGTCAAGAGCATCGCCGGCATCGACCGCAGCATTCTCGCCGAAACCGAAGCGCAACGGAGGCCGCAGTGAAAATTCCCGGACCCGACCACCCGATCGCCATCAAGCCGGCAGCCGGGCGCGTGCGCGTGACCTTCAACGGCAAGGTGGTGGCCGACACCCGGCGCGCTCTGGTTCTGCAGGAGGCGGCCTACAAGCCGGTGTTCTACATCCCGCGCGAGGACGCGCAGATGGCCGCGTTCGAACGCACGGCGCACGCGACCATGTGCCCTTATAAAGGCGACGCTTCCTATTACAGCATCAAGGTCGGCGACCGCGTGGCGGAAAACGCCATCTGGAGTTACGAGGCGCCGTATCCCGCGGTTGCGGAGATCGCGGACCATCTCGCGTTCTACCCCGATCGCGTCGACGCCATCGAGGCCACGCCGGCGTGAGCGCCGCTGCCGTTATTGCGGGATCGCGCCGTCGCGGCCGACGTTGATGCGGTTCGCCTCGAACGTCCCATCCGGCTTCTTCGTCGCGGTCGTGACGGTGAAATGCGCGCCGGGCTCGAGATCGGCTTGGCTTCCGGTCTCGTAACGGACAATCGGCGTACCCGGCGGCACGACAATGCGTTGCTCGCCGCCCTTGTACTTCACGGTCATCGTCGAGCCGTCCACACCCGCGACCGTCGCGCCGGAAATCGTTCCGTTGGTCATCGTGCTGTTGGGCAAACGATACGGCCGATGGCCTTCGCCCGTGCCCCGCATTGCTTCGGGAAAGATGTGAACTTCGAGCGCCTTCTGGGTGCCGTCCGGCTGCGGGATCGCGGCGCTGCCCAGGAAGGTGTCTTCCTTGATGTCAGCCATCGACGCCTTGACCACGGCAACGATCCGCGCTCCCCCGACGAGCGTTAGCTTGGTCTCGACATTGCCCGCGAGCTTCGCCGTCAACGTCGAGCCTTCAACCTTCTCGATGACGCCGCGCACTCGCATCGTCTGCGCCGGCTGCGCGAACGCAACTGCGTAAGCCGCAGCGCACGACGCGGCAGCCAAAGCACCGGCAAGAATAAATTTCATCGATCACCGCCTTACGCTTGGTCGTCCTTGGCCACCTCCGGCCAAATGAAGAACGACGCGCCACTGGAGCGGATCACATCGGCGGGGCGATGCCGCGGCCGATGTTCATCGACGGCGCCGTCAGCGACCCATCGGGCTGCTTCTGCGCCCCCATGATGATGATCTGCGCGCCGGGCTTGACCTCGTCCTTGTTCGCCGGCGCGTAGGTTACGATCGGCGTGCCGGGCGGAACGACAACCTTCTTTTCGCCTCCCTTATATTTGAGCGTCATGACTTGCCCGTCGACGCTCGACACCGTCGTCTCGACCGCGGCATTGGTCATAGTGCTGCCGGGGGCCTTGTCCCACGGACGGAAGCCCTCGCCGACGCCGCGCATCGACTCGAGAAAGATATGGACCGAAACGGCCTTCTGCGTGCCGTCCGGCTGCGGCATCGCGGCGACGCCGATGTATGAATTCGGCTTGATGTCGGCGAGCGAAGCCGGCACGAAAGCCATCAGCCGCGCATTGTCGGCGAGCTTGACGTTCAGGGTCGCGCCGTCGCGCGACTTGATGGTGAGATTGTTGCCATCGACCTTTTCGATCTGGCCGCGGATGCGCACCGGCGGCGACGGCTGCGCCCAGGCGGCCGAGGTCGTCGCGATCAACGCGAAGGCGGCTCCCAATACCATCGCCCAGCCCAGGCCGACCGGAAGCGTGCGCCGTGTCATCGTCTGCATCGCCGTATCCTCCATGAGGCTGATATCTGGCCGATCAATACGGCCGACCGTTAAAACAAATCCCCGAGATAAACCCGAGGTTCGGACGGTTATTCCGTTACCGGCCGAGATCGGCTTCCACCGCCGCCCGCAAGTCCGGGGTCACCTGCGGACGCACGCCGAACCACAATTGGAAGCCCCGCACCGCCTGATGCAGCAGCATCCCGAGCCCGTCGGCCGTAAGGAGGTCCCGCGCGCGGGCCGCCGCCAACAGCGGCGTTTCCAGCGGCGCATAGACCAGATCGGCCACCACCGCGTGGGTGGGCAGCGGATCGAGATCGATGGGAAGCGGGGGCTGGCCGGTCATCCCGAGCGATGTGCAATTGACCAGAAGTCCGGCCCGCGCCAGCACATGCGGCAGAGCGGCCCAATGAACCGGACGGATGGCTGCGCCAAAACGCGCGTGCAGCGCCTCGGATCGCTCGGGCGTGCGGTTGACCACATGGATTTGATTGATCCCGCGCTCGATCAGGCCGCAAATGACGGCCCGCGCCGACCCGCCGGCCCCCAGGACCACCGCTTCCGCCACGCGCAGCTCCCAGCCCGGCACCGCGGCGTCGAGATTGGCCGTGAAGCCCTCGACATCGGTGTTGGTCGAATAGAGATGCCCGTGGTCGTACCAGAGTGTGTTGGCGGCGCCGACCGCCTCCGCGCGATCGTCGGGTCGCGACAAGGCCAGCGCCTTCTCCTTGTGAGGGATCGTGACGTTGGCACCGACGTAACCGCGCTCGGACAAGCGCGAAATGAAATCGGCAAACGCCTCCGGCGCAACCTCCTCGCGCCGGTAGGCTGCGTCGAGACCGTGCTGCTCGATCCAATAGTTATGGATCAGCGGCGAGCGGGAATGTTTGATCGGCCAGCCGATCACGCATGCGGCTCGAACGGAACGGTCCATATCAACCACTTCAGACGACTTAGGGTTGGGTTTCGCGGCTCCGCTGCGGCCCGACGATAACGAGGGACAGCGCGAAGCCTCAGTAATAGCCCACCGTGGCGCCGCCATCGACCGCGATGGCCGTGCCCTGGATATGCCGCGCCTTCTCCGAGCAGAGGAACAGCGCCAAAGCGGCAATATCCTCGGCCTTGGCGAGCCGGCGCAGCCCGTCCTTGGCCGTCGCTTCCTGCTTCAACTGCTCGACCGGCTTACCGGACGCCTTCGAGCGCATCTCGATGAGCTGATAGAAACGCTCCGTCTCGGTTGCGCCGGGATGGATGACGTTGACGTTGACGCCATCCTTCTTGCCTTGCTGCGACAGACCCTTCGAGAAATTGCCCATCGCGGCGTTGACCGAACCGCCGATGGTGAAATCGGCGCCGGGCGAGCGCGCGCCGCCGCCGCTGATGTTGATGACGTGCCCTTCCGCCGCCTTCAGCATCGGCCAGAACAACCGGCACATCCGCACGCAGGCAAAGAACTTCAGCGCGTAGCCGTCCATCCAGGCTTCATCCGGCAAATCGACGAAATTGCCGGCGCGCGTCGCACCGGCGGAATTCACCAGGATGCAACCGTCGAGCGTGCGCAGGTCGGCGGCGATCGCAAACGGCGCCGCGCCGGCCGCCGCGATGGTCTTGGCCGCAGCGGCAAGATTGGCTTCCGACGACGACACGATCGCCGTCTGCGCACCCTGCCCCGCAAACTCGGCGGCGATCTCGCGGCCGATGCCGCGGCTGCCGCCGGTGACGACCACAACCTTGCCCTGGAATTCACCCGGCATTTCGCTCCCCCTGCTTAAATTGCCATGCCCCGCGACCGCGAGGCGCTTATGACCGCGAGAATGTCATGACTATACGGGGTCGCCCGACATGGCGGGCGATGACATTTTAGTGAGCTTCGTTCTCGTCCTGCACCACGTTCCGCAGCGTGCCGATCTCCGGCACGGTCATCTCGAACACATCGCCGGCCTTGAGCCATTTCCGCTCGCCGGCCTTCTGGTTGAGCTTGGTCGGCGTGCCGGTGGCGATGATGTCGCCCGGCTTGAGCGTCATGAAGGTCGAGACATAGGCCAGCAGATCGGCGAATCCCATGATCATGTGGTCGGAGGTGTCGTCTTGCGTCACCTCGCCGTTGATGCGGCAGGTGATGTGCAGCGGCTTTTTCAGATCGACCCCGGTCGCGACCCACGGGCCGATGCTGCCGGTCGCGTCCCAGCTCTTGCCCTGGGTGACGTTGAAACGGCCGTGACGAATCCAGTCGCGGATGGTGCCCTCGTTGCACATCGTGATACCGGCAACATGGTCGAGCGCGCGCTCCTTGGGGATGCGCCGCCCAGTCTTGCCGATAACCAGTGCGATCTCGCCCTCGTATTCGAGCTGCTCGGATTCCACGGGCCTCAGGATCGGCTGATTGTGGCCGACCAGCGACGCCGGCGGCTTGAAGAACATGCTGGGGTATTTTGCCCCTTCATTCCCGCCCGAGCCGGCCACCTCGGCATCGCGGTTGGCGTAGTTGACGCCGATACACAGGATTTTCTCCGCGCCCGGCACCGGCGGCAGGAATTCAACCTCCGACAGCGGATAATCGGGGCGCACGCCCGCGGCGATCGACTTCGCCTCCTCCAGCGCATCCTCGCGCAGCACATCGAGCATCGATTGGTAGCGTGGTGAGAGCCGCAGGCGCAGGTCGACCAGGCCGTCGCCGGAACGGACACCGAAACTGGTGCGGCCGCGAATGTGATAACTGGCAAGATGCATGGAAACTCCCACTGGACGTGCGGGTCGAACGACTCGCTCGTGGTACAACAAGGTGTCCGTCATCGCTACAGAAAGCGCAATAGCGGCGGGCACGGCCTTGACCCAGGGGCCAGTCTGACGGCAACACCGTGGCTTCTTTCAGGTGGGCGGCCTCAGCTGGGCCACGACGGGACGAGTCACCGGACATGAAGACCATCTTCATCGACTGCAATCCGCAACTCGGCGCAGTGTGGCAGCGCGTCCATCGCCCCGACGACCCACCGATTGCGGTCAACACCACGCCGTTCGAGAAGACGGAGCTTCCCCGCGTCATCGGCGACCACGCCATCGCCATCGACGATCATTCCTACATGCCGACCGACCTGGTGCGGCAGTGCAAAAACCTCAAACATATCGTGTTTCTGGGCACTGGCGCCGCGAGCTACATGAGTGTGCCCGAAATCGAGGCGCTAGGCATCGAGGTCCACACCATCAAAGGCTACGGCGATACCGCCGTGGCCGAGCAGACCATTGCGCTGATGATGGCCTGCTGCCGCGACCTGGCACGCATGGACCGCGGCATCCGCGCCGGCACCTGGCGGCCGCTGGAGGGCGTGCAGGTGCTCGGCAAGACGCTTGGCGTCGTCGGGCTGGGCGGTATCGGCGCCGAGGTGGCCCGCATCGCCGCCGGCATGGGCATGAATGTGATCGCCTGGAACCGCAGCCCGCGGCCGGACGCGCGCGTGCCGATGGTCGATCTCGATGCGCTGTTGCAGCAATCCGATGTCGTCTCCCTCAATCTCCTGCTCAGCGACGAAACGCGCGGCTTCCTCGACGCCGCGCGCATTGCCCGGATGAAACCCGGCGCGATCCTCATCAACACGGCACGCGGCGCACTGATCGACGAGGTGGCGCTTATCGAAGCGCTGAACAGCGGCCACATCCGCCACGCCGGCCTTGACGTCTTCCACAACGAGCCGCTGAAGCCCAACCACCCGCTCGCGCGGATGGAGAACGTCACCCTCTCCGCTCACGCC
>JAFKKQ010000012.1:0-3559 GCA_017304505.1 Hyphomicrobiales bacterium
AGGATGGTGAGGCCGCGCACCTCGCCGTTTTGTGCAAAGCCGAGCACCGTCAGTTTCTTCAGCCCTTGCGTGCCGGCGATGACAAACGAATTCGGCCGCAGCGTGCTGGAGGCGATGCGGCGGCGCGGTTGTTTCTTTTGCTGCGCGAATACGGCTTCGAGTGTAGCGCCCGTATCGATGCGGAACGTTTCGATTTGCAACTGGCCCTGCTCGGAGCTCCAGCGGGAACCGATCGGGCCCGGCGCGAACTTGGGCGCGTACTTTCCCGGAATTCCGACACGTGCACCGGTCACCGGGTCCTCGACGGTGCGCCAGCCGGCCGCGTTCTGCCGCGCCGCGGCGGTGGCGGCCATTGTGTCGCGCTCCTCGCGGCTTGGGATGCCCGTGACCGCGGCATTGCGGCGCTTCTGGTAAGCCCTAACCGCGTCGATAAGCCGGTCGCTGAATTCGCCGTCGATGGCGCCGTTGTAGTCGCCGGTCCAGGTCAAGCCGGATTGGATCGCCATACGGTCGGCGGCGCTCATCGCGGCGTAGGCTTCGCGAAGCGCCGGAGGCTTCGCGGGGGTGGTGTCGGCGGTTTTGGGTTTTGCTGCACCAGGCTTCGCGGCCCCGGCCGCAGGTTTGGCGATGGGCTTGGCGATGGGTTTGGGTTTGGGAATCGGCGCCGCGGTGCGGGCTGTGGTGCTTTTCGCGTCGGGCTTGCGCGGGTTCTTGTCCGGCGCTTTCGGCGCAGCTTGCGCCGCCACGCCCATCGTGAGGATCATCGCCAGAAGCGCGGCGAAGACACGCATGCTTGACCTCACCTCACAAGACCGCCACATCGTCTGGACCCTAGCCGAAACGGTCGAAGCGCGCCATCGACCGGGACGCGCGCGAGGGGCAAGGAGCGACGGATGCTGACGGCCGAGGAGCTTGAGCGATATGCGCGCCACATCGTGCTGCACGAGGTCGGCGGTCCCGGGCAGGCCGCGCTCGGCCGTGCGCGCGTGCTGGTGATTGGCGCGGGCGGACTCGGGGCGCCGGTGCTGCTCTATCTCGCCGCGGCGGGCGTCGGCACGCTCGGCGTGATCGACGACGACACCGTGGCATTGTCAAATCTGCAGCGCCAGGTGATCCACGGTACCCCGGACATCGGTGCATCCAAGGTCGAGAGCGCGGCGCAGGCGATCGCGCGGCTTAATCCGCATGTGAGGGCGGTGACCCACGCGCAGCGGCTCACGGCCGCCAACGCGCTCGCGCTTGTATCTCAATATGACATCGTGGCTGATGGATCGGATAATTTCGCCACACGCTACCTGGTGTCGGACGCTTGTTTCTTGGCGAAGAAACCGCTGGTGACGGCGGCCGTCGGCACCTTCGACGGTACGCTGACGACGCTTCGTCCGCATGAGCACGGCAAGGACGGCCGGTTGAACCCGACCTACCGTTGCCTGTTTCCGGAGCCGCCGCCGCCCGGCACGGTTCCGGCCTGCTCGGAGGCCGGTATTCTCGGCGCACTGGTCGGCGTGATGGGTTCGATGATCGCGCTCGAGGTGATCCGCGAGATCGTCGGTTTTGGTGAGGGCCTGGTGGGGCGGCTCCTGATGGTCGACACCCGTGCGATGCGCTTCGAGACTCTCAACTACGCATGGGACCCGGCCAATCCACTGAGCGGTGAGCGGCCGACCATCACCGATCTGTCGATTCACCGGCTCAAGTCGTCAGCCGAGCAGCCAGCGAAACGCCCGGCGTAATTCGTCCGCGCCATTGGTCTCGTACCAGCGGCCGTGTGCGATGACGATGCGCTCCGGCTGCCAGCCGATCATGGTTTCGACGGCGGCCTTCAGCGCAGCTTTGTCGAAGGTCAGCCGCATGTCGCGCGGCATCGAGCCGTTCGGGTGTTGCACACCGCCGAGCCAAGTCAGTCCGCGCAGGACAAACGAATCGAGCTTTGCGGTTTCGAAGTTCTCGATCAGGTCGGTCAGCACCAGCGTCCGGCTGGCGCGATGGAAGAATTCGTATTCCGTCATGTAGCGTCCGGCGATCGGCAGCGTCGCAATGTCGCTGTCCCACGGATAGCCGTCGGCCCGGTCGAGCGCGGCGAACGTGAAATCAATTCGGGGACCGGCCTGCTCCTTGATCCGCGGCGCCAGATACACCTCGGCGTCAGGAAATGCCGCGTGCCAGTCGGGGGCCCACGAATAGTGGATGCGGTTGGGTGCGACGATCCAGCGGGGCTGGCCGATGGCGTCGATTTCGCGTTTGAGGTCGGCCGCCAGCGGCGTTGGCGAATGAACGAACAGGCCGCCACCGATCCGGATGATCGTCATGCGCGTCGGAAACGGCATCTTCGGCCAAGGCGCCCCAAACCGGATCGTCGGGCCGTCGACGATCCAAAGATCGTCCGCAACCGGTTTGAGTGTGTTGAGCGGGCCGTAGGTTGGTTTCCGATTGTGCTCCATCGTCGGGTTTCCGGATTTGGCCGCGGGAGACGCCGGTTGCGGCATGCGTCTGATCTGACCCTAAGGATTGCTCCGTTCAGCCCTCTTTAACCGGGCTGCGCAATAGTCTTAAGGCCTTTTGCGGTGCGGGTGGACACGCCCCGTTTTCCCAATCGTTGCGGTGCGCATGAAACACGCCACTCGCGTTCTGTTTATGACGGTCGTGATCGCGGTCGCCGCTGGCATGGCCGCTGACATGGTCGCTGACATGGCCCGGGCGGAAACGCTCGGCTCCGCCAGCGGACTGCCGATCCCGCGCTTCGTCAGCCTCAAGGCCGACAAGGTGAACATGCACATCGGGCCGGCCAAGACCTACGAGGTCAAGTGGCTCTATCAGCGTGCCGGCCTGCCGGTGGAAATCACCGCCGAGTTCGAGAACTGGCGGCGCATTCGCGACGCCGACGGCACGGAGGGCTGGGTCTATCATTCGCTCTTGTCGGGGCGGCGCACCGGCATGGTCATGGCCAAGTCGAAGGACGAACTGATCCCGCTCTACGACGGGGCGGATGTGGAGAGCGGCGTGGTCGCCCGCCTCGAGCGCGGCGTGATCGGGGTGGTGAAACGCTGCAGCGGGAGCTGGTGTTATTTCAACGGCCGCGGGTTCGAGGGCTGGATCCAGCAATTCCGGCTGTGGGGCGTCTATCCGAACGAAAAGGTGGATTGACGCTGAGCCCACATTTCGAGCGCCGCCGAAAGCACGGCGGGCCGGTTTTTCCGATCCCCTGAATCGAAATGGCCGGGCGCAGGCCCGGCCATCGATCCAAACGGACAATCTCGATTGCCGCGCTGTTATTTGCGACCCTTGCGGCGCAGGCGGACGACCACGTCGATCCGCGCCACCTCGTAGCCGGCAGGCGCCGCAGGCATCTTGCCCACGATCTCTTCGGCGCCGGGGATGTCCACCAGCTCGTTGTCGTCCTCGACGAAGAAGTGGTGATGGGTGGTGGTGTTGGTATCGAAGTAGGTCTTCGATCCATCGACGGCGACCTGGCGCAGCAGGCCGACCTCGGTGAACTGGTGCAGCGTGTTGTAGACCGTGGCGAGCGACACCGGGACCTTCGCCTTGGTCGCTTCCTCGT
>JAFKKQ010000012.1:3611-5947 GCA_017304505.1 Hyphomicrobiales bacterium
CGGGTCGGCCGCAAACCGACATCGCGCAGCATTGATTTCACGTCATGCCAGGGACAGCCGTTCAGCACCTCGCGGCGGAGATCGGCCTGGATTGGGCCTGGCTCGGCCGCTGTCGAAAGGACTGTGGTGCGCGTCTCGGTCATTTTTAATACGCCTAACCAGATCAGAACCGTTCTAAGATTGTTGCAATTGCAATCATATCGCTGTTGGCCCGATGATGCAACTGGCTCGCAACAGGACGCGGCAATTTGCACGGATGGCCCGTATCGGTGCTACATCTGGGCTCAGAACCAATTTTGTCCAGGGGGCGCGGGCTGTGTTAAAAACGCCCCGACGACGGACCTTTTTGACTCGGGACGGCAATGGATAATCGGCGCAAAAGCTTTGAATTCGAGGACTTGCTGGCCTGCGGCCGGGGCGAATTGTTCGCGGAGGGGCCGCAACTTCCGCTGCCGCCGATGTTGATGTTCGACCGCATCTCCGAGATCGCGGAACTGGGCGGTGAATACGGCAAGGGGGTGGTTCGCGCCGTGCTGGAGGTGAAGCCGGACCTTTGGTTCTTCCCCTGCCACTTCAAAGGCGATCCGGTGATGCCGGGCTGCCTTGGCCTCGATGCGCTTTGGCAATTGCTGGGCTTCTTCCTGGGCTGGCTCGGCTCGCCGGGCAAGGGCCGCGCGCTCGGCCTTGGGGAACTCAAATTTTCCGGCCAGGTCCTGCCGACCATGAAGAACGTGGTCTATGGGCTCGAGATCAAGCGGGTGATGCGCTCCAAGCTCGTGCTTGGCATTGCCGACGGCTGGCTTTCCGCCGATGGCTCGGTCATCTATCGCGCTCTCGACCTGAAGGTCGGATTGTTCCGCGACACCGATGCGTTGAAGCCAAATCCGGCCTGATCCAAATCCGGCCCGATCGATGTTGCAAGCTCTGGAACGGCCTGCTGAGGAGACCCTTGCGGGGTCGCTCGGGGGCAACCTAATTTGAGGCGCTGACAGATGCGGATGAGGGTTTGATGAGGCGCGTTGTCGTCACCGGGATGGGCGTTGTCTCGTCCATCGGCAACAACACCCAGGAGGTGCTGGCGAGCCTGCGCGAAGCCAAGTCCGGCATTTCACGCGCGGACGAATACGCCACGCTGGGGTTCCGCTGCCAGGTTCACGGCGCGCCCACCCTGGATCCGGCGGAATCGGTGGACCGCCGCGCCATGCGGTTCCTTGGCCGGGGCGCGGCCTGGAATCACGTTGCGATGGAACAGGCGATCCGTGACGCCGGGCTTGAGGAAAAGGACGTTTCCAACGAGCGCACCGGAATCATCATGGGCTCGGGCGGTCCTTCGACGCGGACCATCGTCGAGGCGGCGCTGACCACCAAGGAGAAGGGTCCCAAGCGCGTCGGTCCGTTCGCGGTGCCGAAGGCGATGTCATCCACCGCCTCGGCGACACTCGCCACCTGGTTCAAGATCAAGGGCGTCAATTATTCGATCTCGTCGGCCTGTGCGACCTCGAACCATTGCATCGGCAATGCCGCCGAGACCATCCAGTGGGGCAAGCAGGACATGGTTTTCGCTGGCGGCTGCGAAGACCTCGACTGGACCATGTCGGTGCTGTTCGATGCGATGGGGGCGATGTCGTCGGGCTTCAACCAGACGCCGGAAAAGGCCTCGCGCGCCTACGACAAGGACCGCGATGGCTTCGTCATCGCCGGCGGCGCGGGCGTGCTGGTGCTCGAAGAGCTGGAGCATGCCAAAGCGCGCGGCGCGAAAATCTACGCCGAGGTCGGCGGCTATGGCGCCACCTCGGACGGCCATGACATGGTGGCGCCGTCGGGCGAGGGCGCGGTGCGCTGCATGAGGATGGCGCTCGCCGACGTCAAGGCGCCGGTCGATTACATCAACCCGCACGCCACCTCGACGCCGATCGGCGACATCAAGGAAATCGAGGCGATCCGCGAGGTGTTCGGCGACAAGGTTCCGCCCATCTCGGCGACGAAATCTCTCACCGGCCATTCGCTCGGCGCCACCGGCGTGCAGGAGGCGATCTATTCGCTGCTGATGATGCAGAACGGGTTTATCTGCGAGAGCGCCAATATCGAGACCATCGATCCGGCGTTTGCAGATATGCCGATCCTGCGCGAGCGGCAGGACAACGCCAAGCTCGGCTGTGTGCTGTCCAATTCGTTCGGTTTCGGCGGCACCAATGCGTCGATCGTATTCAAGCGGTTGGACGTTTGAGACGATGCTGTACAAGCAAGAACATAGCAACGCGCCATGCCCGGCCTTGTGCCGGGCGTCCGCGTCTTGGGTTCTGAGGAAGGCGTGGGTGGCCGGGACAGGCCCGGCC
>JAFKKQ010000013.1 GCA_017304505.1 Hyphomicrobiales bacterium
CCCAGTCCAGGAGACCATATCCCGCTGAAATCACGAGGATATTAGCTTGGTCTGGAGCGGTCAACGCTGCCAAAATCGCGCCACGCACGTTTTGGTCGGCGAGTGTTGCCCCCGCGCAACGGCCCCGCTCACGGAAAAGGCCTGCAAAAGTCCGATCTCGGCCTTCCGCTTACCAGCGAACCAAAGCCGAACCCCAGGTAAAGCCGCCGCCCATGGCTTCGAACAGCACCAAGTCGCCTTTCTTGATGCGCCCATCCTTGATGGCCGCATTGAGCGCCAGCGGGATAGACGCGGCGGACGTGTTGCCGTGCAGGTCCACCGTGGTGACCACCTTCTCGGGCGCGATCCCAAGTCTGCGGGCAGAATCGTCGATGATCCGCTTATTCGCCTGGTGGGGAACGAACCAGTCGATGTCCGCTGCTGTGTAACCGGTCGCGCGGAAGGCATCCTCAATCACGTCGGTTATCATAGCCACCGCGTGTTTGAACACCGCCCGCCCCTCCATTCGCAGATGTCCTACGGTCTTGGTCGAGGACGGTCCGCCGTCCACGTAAAGCTTGGATTTATGTCGCCCATCGGACCGAAGATGCGTCGTCAGGATGCCACGATCGTCGCGTCCACCCGGCTGCTGCTGCGCTTCCAGGACAACGGCGCCGGCGCCATCACCGAACAGCACGCAGGTGGTGCGATCGGTCCAATCCAGGATGCGCGAAAACGTTTCTGCACCAATCACCAGCGCACGGGCGTAGGCCCCGGTCCGCAGCAAGCTGTCGGTCACCGCGAGCGCATAAACAAAACCCGAGCACACCGCCTGCAGGTCGAAGGCCGCGCCGCGGGTGACGCCAAGTCCCGCCTGCACCGATACCGCCGAGGCGGGAAAGGTGTTGTCGGGGGTCGAGGTGGCAAGCACGATCAGGTCGATCGACTGGGCGTCGACATGAGCGCTGGCAAGCGCAGCTCGCGCGGCATGAATGGCCAGATCGGACGTAACCTCCCCATCCGCAGCGATATGGCGCTGCCGGATGCCGGTGCGCTGCACGATCCACTCGTCGGAAGTGTCGACGCTTTCCGCCAACTCCTGATTGGTGACCACACGCTCCGGCAGATAGCTGCCGCACCCAAGAACGACCGACCGCAGTATCGTCACGATGCGGCCCCGCTCACGACCCGCGCCGCCTCGGTGTCTCCAGCGTGCTTACGAATAGTGTCGCCAATCTTGGCGAGCAGTTCATGACGAACCATGTTGTAGCCCATGTCCACCGCGGCCGCGAAACCTTCCGGGTCGGTGCCGCCATGACTCTTGATGACGACGCCATTCAAGCCCAGGAATACACCACCGTTGGACCTGCGTGGGTCCATTTTCTCACGCAGCATGCGAAACGCTGGCCGCGCCAACACATAGCCGATCTTGGACCAAAGCGATTGCGAAATCGCGCTCTTGAGATAGTCGGCAAACTGCCGTGCGGTCCCCTCTGCCGTTTTGAGTGCGATATTGCCGGCGAATCCTTCGGTCACGACCACATCCGCCTTGCCTTTGCCGATATCGTCGCCCTCGACGAAGCCGATGTAGTCGATATGCGGTGGCGGATCCTCGCGGAGGATACGACCGGCTTCCCGCACCGGCTCTAGACCCTTTACCTCTTCCGCTCCGATGTTGAGCAGACCCACGCTCGGCCGGTCGAGGTCGAACAGCACGCGCGCCATCGCGCTGCCCATTACCGCCATATCGACCAAGTTTTCGGCGTCCGCGCCAATCGAGGCGCCAAGATCGAGCACGATCGAGGAGCCTTTCAGGGTCGGCCAGAGCGCAGCGATCGCGGGGCGCTCGATCCCCGGCAGCATTCTGAGATTGAACTTGGCCATCGCCATCAGTGCGCCGGTGTTGCCCGCGGACACCGCGACGTCAGCCTCACCCTTCTTGACTGCATCGATCGCGAGCCACATCGACGACTTCCACCGGCCGCTCCGAAGCGCCTGGCTGGGCTTTTCGTCCATGCGGACGGCGACATCGGTGTGCACCAGCCGGCAGACTTCCTTGAGCCGCGGCCGGGATGCAAGCAAGGGCTCGATCTTCGTCCGATCGCCGAACAGGATGAACGTACTGTCGGGGTGCTGCGCCAGCGCCAATTCAGCACCGGGAACGACCACTGACGGTCCGTGGTCACCGCCCATGGCGTCGAGCGCGATTCGGACCTGCTGCGGCATGATCAAACCTAAGCGGCGGCGGTGGTTGACGCCGGGAATTCGGTCCTTCGGGGGTGACCGGGTGAATGACCAGCATATCCCGTCAGCAGGGGTTCACACCAGAGATTATCGTTGTGAGTCCGGCCCACGCCCAGGAGAGAAAGCCCACTGATATTCAACGATCTTTCCCCTCATCGCCCTTCTTCAGCGCAGCAAGCGCAGCAAACGGATGGCTCGTCCGATCGTCCGCCACCGGCGAATCGAAGGTCACCCCCGGCTTGCGGGGGTAAGGGTCGATCCCGAGGACCAAAAACTCGGTGGCAATCACGCCGAGATCGACAGCGCCGTGGCGTAGTTCCTCCAGTGGGTCCTCGGCGTCGACGGGCTGCATCGCTTTCGCGGGAGCCGCCATCGGCCCTGTGGCGGGGGCAAAGACGAGGTTCACGGCCTCTTCCACCTCGTTATGGACCGGATCGAGCGTAACCACACAGTTCTGGACCACGGTCGCCGAAATCTTGCCGACGACCCGCACGCTGTCATGACCGACGCGGGACAAGTCAAAACCGGCCTCAAGGCGAGGCAGATCGACTACGCCCGCGAATTTGGCGATGGCAGCGCGCGTTGCAGCATCGGGAGCAAGATCAACCCGCCGGCCGGATTCCGGAATCTCAGCGGTGATAATGGGAACATTCCAGGGCTCGGCCGGTGGCCGTACCGCGGGTCTTGGTCCGCTCATGAACGTTTCTCTCCTTCCGATTCCGATGGCGGCACCGCTTTCGGATCGAGAAATTCAAGGTCCACGGGTGTCAGCGTCTCCCCTTGCCGGCGATCGAAGGCGGCGGCCGTCTTACGGATATAAGCGGCAAGACGACGCGCACCCGGCGTGGGCTCGGGAGCGCCGAAGATATTGCGCGCGACCGCCGCCTCAAGCACCGCCGCATCATTGTTACCAAGCGCGCTTTCATAAGCCTGCGCGCGGCCGTAAAAATCCTCCGCAACGCGCCGCATTTTCTTGGGCACAGCGAGATCACCAACCCCCATTTCGCGGAAGTTGTCGTCGATATCCCGGCAGAACCTATCAAACAGTTGCTGGCCGGCCGGCTGTACCGTGCCGCCCCGCTCTTTCATCCGGCGCAGCACCAACACGAGGTGCAGCACAATCATATCCAGGCGGCCAGTAACAGTGTCCGGCACCGCATAGTCGCGATAGAATGAAGGAGATCGCGCCTGTGCCACGATCATGCCATAGAGGGCGTCGATGGTGGCATCTTGTTTAGAACGGCGAAAAGGAAATGAAATCATAGGGTTCGCGATACGCCTATCCATCCGTTGCACTTTTCGAGCACCTCGGGTACCCCCCGGCGCATCCTGGAT
>JAFKKQ010000014.1 GCA_017304505.1 Hyphomicrobiales bacterium
CCTGGTCAATCTCGGCGGACTGGAAAAGCGGTATCCGAGCGAGTTGTCCGGCGGACAGCAGCAGCGTGTGGCGCTGGCCCGCAGCCTGGTGGTTGAGCCGGAGATTCTGCTGCTCGACGAACCGCTGTCCAACCTCGATGCCAAACTCCGCGAGCACATGCGCACGGAGTTGAAGCAGCTCCAGCGCCGCACCGGCATCACCTTCGTCTACGTCACGCACGACCAAGCCGAGGCCCTGGCGCTATCCGACCAGGTGGCGGTCATCCACGGCGGAAAGCTGCAGCACTACGGCACGCCTTATGACGTCTATTCGCGGCCGGCGAACCGCATCGTCGCGGACTTCATGGGGCTGGTGAACCTCGTGCCGGCAAAGGTCACCGATACCCATAACGGAACGGGGACAATCGAAGCCGTCGGCGGCCTGACGCTTCAGGTTCCGCTGCCCGACGGTATCGCGACCGGCCACAGCGTGGACGTTGCGATCCGCCCGGAAAACATTCGTCTCGATCCGGCGGGAACCGGCCCACGCGCGACAGTCACCGAGCGCACCTTCCTTGGCAACATTAGCGAATATTATGTGAGCCTCGACTCCGGCCCGACCCTTCGGGTACAGACCCATCCGGCACAGATCCTTGCGGTCGGCGACAAGGTCGCTCTCGCGATCGACGCCTCGCAATGCAGTATTTTCCGCACCAATCCATAGGGGGTAGACAATGACCGACGCTGGCGCGACCACGGGTCAAGTCAAAGGACAAGAACACTGGACCCAGAAGGGCGACGCCAAGCTGTTCCTCTGGGAAAAGCGGGCGCCGGCCGGCGCGAGGAACGGCACCGTGCTGTTCGTGCACGGCTCATCGATGGCCTCGCAGCCGACCTTCGACCTGCAGGTGCCTGGCCGGCCCAATTCATCGGCGATGGACTATTTCGCCGAGCGCGGCTTCGACACCTGGTGCATGGATATGGAGGGCTACGGCCGCTCCACCAAGGATCGCGGCTCCGACGCCAGGATCGCCGAAGGCGCCGACGATCTCGAGGCTGGCAGCGATTACATCTTCAAGACCCGTAACCACACTGGGCCGCTTCTGGTGTACGGCATTTCCTCCGGTGCGCTCCGCGCCGCGCTGTTCGCGCAGCGCCATCCCAACCGGGTGAAGCGGCTGGCGCTCGATGCCCACGTCTGGACCGGCGAAGGCAGCCCGACGCTGGCCGACCGCCGCAAGAAGCTGCCTGAATTCCTCAAGACCAAGCGGCGCCCGATCAACCGCGCCTTCGTGCGCTCGATCTTCGAGCGCGACCATCCCGGCACCGCAGACGATAACGTCATCGAGAGCTTCGCCGACGCCATCCTTGCGCTCGACGATTCGATCCCGAACGGCACCTACATCGACATGTGCAATCATCTGCCCGTGGTCGACCCCACCAAGATCAAGGTCCCGACCATCATCATGCGTGGCGAGTACGACGGCATCGCGAGCTTTCAGGACCTTGTGAAGTTCTTCGAGGCCCTGCCTAATCCCGACAAGCAGTTTGCGGTCATGCCGGGTATCGCCCATGCTTCGCTGCAGCAGAAGAACTACATGATCATGCTGCACATCCTGCACAGCTTCTTTTCGCAGCCGGATCCGATCTACTCGACCTACAAGCCGTAAGGCTCACCGCCATCACCGCAGCGTCATCGCAACAGGACGCGGCGGTGGCTCCGATCAGAGGTGCGAGCACATCTGATCAGGATGGCCGGGAAAGCCGGCCACGATGCCAGAAAACATTTGGAGGACATTATGCTCAAGCGCAGAGACTTCATGATCGCCGCGGCCTCGCTCGCCGTCGTGGGCCCGTCCGTGAGCCCATCGTGGGCCCAGGACAGCGTCGATGTCGCCAAGGCCAAGGCCGAAGGCAAAGTGGTCTGGTACACCTCGACGCCGGTGCCTCAGGGCCAGAAGATCGTCAACCTGTTCGAGAAGCAGTACGGCATCAAGGTTGAGATGTTCCGCTCCGGCGGATCGGCAGTGCTGCGGCGTTTCCAGCAGGAGGCCGACGCCGGGCGCACCGCCGCCGACATCATGACGACCTCGGATCCGGCGGCCGCCGCTGCGCTCACCGCCAAGGGGCTGTTCGTCGCGTTCAAGCCGAAGAACTTCGACAAGCTTCCCGAAGCCGCCAGGGATAAGGACGGCTACTACGTCGCGCAGCGGCTGAACATGATGACGATCTACATCCGCGAGGACAAAGTGGCGGCGGCCGACGTGCCCAAGACCTGGGGCGATCTGGTCAACGCCAAATACAAAGGCAAGATGGTGATGACCGACCCGTCGTTCACCTCGCTGCAGGTCTCGGTCGTCGGCATGATGTCGAAGGAGCGCGGCTGGGGCTTTTACGAGAAGCTGCGGGCCAATGACATCATGGTGGTGCAGAGCAACCAGCAGGTTTCGGATATGCTCAAGCGCGGCGAGCGCGACATCGCGGTCGGCGCGCTCGACTCCTACGCTGCGGAGGAACGTCACGCCGGTCACCCGATGAAAACGCTTTATCCGTCGGACGGCGTCTTTGTGATCCCCTCGCCCACCTCGATCATCAAGGGCGGGCCACACCCGAACGCCGCGAAGCTGTTCGCCGAATTCATGATCAGCGACGAGGTGCAGAAGATCTTCCCCGCCGACGGCGGCTTCGCCGCACGCAGCGACATCCCGGCGCCCGCGGGCTCGCCACCGCTGTCGAGCATCAAGATCCTGCCGGTGGACTACGCCTACATCCAGAAGGAATCTTCGCGCATCAAGAAGAAATTCAACGAGGTTCTGCAGTAGCCGGCAGGACGCTCTCTCCACCCTCCCCCTTGTGGGGAGGGTGGAGAGCTCAGCGACACATCTCAAACGATGAGGAGAGCGCGAGTGGGCGCCACAGGCATAGACGCCTGTCGGAATACGCTACGGCGTCACGGGCCTGCGCGCACGCAACGTCTCATCCAACACCTGCACCGGTCCGCGGCCACCGAGCCGGCGATGTAACCGGTCGAGAAGCAGGTAGATCACCGGCGTCGTGTAGAGCGTCAGGATCTGCGAGACGATAAGCCCGCCGACGATGGTCATACCGAGCGGCCGCCGCAGCTCCGAGCCGGGACCAGTCGCGACAATCAGCGGCAGTGCGCCAAGCATGGCAGCCAGCGTTGTCATCATGATGGGGCGGAAGCGCGCAAGGCATGCCTCGCGGATTGCCTGCGCCGGCGGCAGCCCGCCCTGGCGCTCGGCCGAGAGCGCGAAATCCACCATCATGATGCCGTTCTTCTTGACGATACCGATCAGCAGGATGATGCCGATGAACGCGATCACCGTCAGTTCGGCACGGAACAGTTGCAGCGCCAGCAGCGCGCCGAGGCCGGCCGATGGCAGCGTCGAGATGATCGTGAGCGGGTGCGCCAGGCTTTCGTACAGCACACCCAGGATAATGTAGATCGCCAGCAGCGCCGCCAGGATCACCAGCGGCTGCGTGCCGATCGAGCGGCGATAGACCTGGGCATCGCCGGCGAACTCGGCGTGCAGCGTATCCGGCAGATGAAGCGCAAGGCTATAGCTAATGGTCACCGACGGAAACTGGCCCTGGTGATTGATGACAAGCGGCGCCAGCGTTTTTTCGACGCGCGCGACGCTGGTAAGCGGCACCTGCGTGCTGCCGTTGCCGGCGACATAAACTTGGGCGAGATCGGACGGGTCGCGCGCGAACTGCGAGTCGACCTCCAGGATCACGCGATACTGATTGCGCTCGGAGTAGATCGTCGAGATCTGCCGCTGCGCGAAGGCATTGTTGAGCGCGTTGTCGATGTCCTGAATGCGCACGCCGAGACGGGCGGCCGCGGCCCGGTCGATCACCACATTGGCCTGCAGTCCGTTTTGCTCACGGTCGGTGTTGACGTCGACCAGCTCCGGCAACGTCCGTACCTTTTCCACGACGCGCGGCACCAGATCGAGCAACTCGTTGAGATCCGGGTCCCATAGCGTGAACTGATACGATGAATCGGATTGCCGGCCGCCGGCGCGGATGTCCTGGGACGGCACCATGAAGACGCGCATGCCGCCGACGTCGAGCAGCTTGGGACGCAAGCGGTTGATGACCTGCTGCGAGCTGACGTTGCCGCGCTCCGAGGGCGGCTTGAGGCTGATGAACAGCCGACCGTTGTTCACAGACCGGGTCGGACAGCACGATTTTGGTGGCCCGCTGCTGCAGGTCCTTCATCGCCTCGAAGGAGATATCCGGCGAAGCGCGGGTGCCGCCGAAGATCAGACCGGTGTCGTCCTGAGGGAAGAATCCCTTGGGGGTATGGATGTAAAGCCCGACGGTAAGCGCGATGGTGGCGACGAACACGATCAGTGTCAGGGCGCGATGCCGCAGCACAACATCGAGGCTCCGGGCATAGGCCGCAACACTGCGTGTGAGCGTCCGCTCCACCGCGCGGTCGAGCCAGGTCGCATTGGGGCTTGGCGCGGCCTTGACGAAATGAGCGCAGATCATCGGCGTGAGCGAAAGCGACACCACCGTGGAGATCGCTATGGCGAATGTCAGCGTCAGTGAAAACTCGCTGAACAGCCGGCCGACGATTCCGCCCATGAACAGCAGCGGGGTAAAAGCCGCAATCAGAGAAATACTGATCGAAAGCACGGTGAACCCGATCTGGCGCGCACCCTCGATGGTGGCGCGAAGCGGCGTCATGCCTTTTTCCAGATTGCGGAATACGTTTTCGATCACGACGATGGCATCATCGACCACGAAGCCGACAGACACCGCCAGCGCCATCAACGAAATGTTGTCGATCGAGAAACCCGCGACCCACATCGCGGCGCAAGTGCCCGACAGCGCCAGCGGCACCGTGACACCGGCGGCCACCGTCGCCACCATGCGGCGCAGGAACAGGAACACCACCAGCATCACCAGCGCGATGGTTGCGGCCAGCGTCAGTTGCATGTCGAACACGCTGGCGCGGATGGTGGTGGTGCGGTCGGACAGGACCGAGATATCCATGTCGGCCGGAATCCACCGCCGCAACTCCGGCAGCATGGCGTAAATGCGGTCCACGGTGTCGATCACGTTGGCGTCGGCCTGCTTGGTGACGACCAGCAGGACCGACGGCTGAAGATTGAACCAGGCGGCGGACCGGCTGTTGCGCACGCCCTCGTCGATCTTGGCGATGCCGCCGAGGCGGACGACCGTGCCGTTCGCCGCTTTCACCACGAGGTTTTCGTATTCGCGCGGCGTCTGAAGCTGCGCGTTGCTGCCGATGGTGCGGGCCAGGTTGGGCCCGTCGAAGGTGCCGAGCGCGCTGGTGGAGTTGGCGTTGGAGACGGCGGCGCGGATATCCTCCATGTTGACGCCCATCGAGGCGATCGCCACCGGATTGACCCGGATGCGGATCGCGGGCTGCTCGGCGCCGTTGACCGTGACCTCGGCCACGCCGTCGACCTGGGACAAGCGCTGCGCGATCACGCTGTCGGCGACGTCGTACATTTCGCTCGCCAGCATGGTTTTGGAGGTCAGCGCCAGGATCAGGATCGGCGACGCTGCGGGATTGACCTTGCGCATGGTCGGCAGGGTCGGCAGATCGCCGGGCAGATCGGTCAGGGCGGCGTTGAGCGCCGCCTGCACGTCGCGCGCGGCGCCGTCGATATCGCGGTTAAGATCGAACTGAATCGTGATGTTGGTGGTACCGAGCGAACTCCTCGAGGTGAGATCGGTGACACCCGGAATCGCACCGAGCCGGCGCTCGAGCGGCGCCGCGACGGTCGCCGCCATGATGTTCGGAGCAGTGCGGTACCGACCGGGCGACGGATGAAGGGATAGGAGAAATTCATCGCCGTCACTCCGCGGCGGCGCGCGGCGTCTCGTTATCCTGCCGCGATACAGGCGCGATGAACGGCTGTGTCCGACTGAACCGCTGTTTCAGCCGTTCCATCGCCAGGTAGATCACCGGCGTTGTGTAAAGCGTCAGCAATTGGCTGAGCAGCAGTCCGCCGACGATCGTGACACCGAGAGGATTGCGCAGTTCCGAGCCGGTTCCGCTTTCGACCGCCAGCGGGATGGCGCCGAACAGCGCAGCCAGCGTCGTCATCATGATCGGGCGGAAGCGCAGCAGCGCCGCCTGCACGATGGAGTCGCGCGGCGACATGCCCTCGCCGCGCTCCGCCTCGAGCGCGAAGTCGATCATCATGATCGCATTCTTTTTCACAATGCCCATCAGCAGCACGATGCCGATCAGCGAGATCACCGAAAGGTCGTATCCCAGCAGCATCAGCGCCAGCAAAGCGCCGACGCCCGCCGAGGGCAGCGTCGACAGGATGGTGAGCGGATGGATGAAGCTTTCGTACAAAACGCCGAGCACAATGTAGATCGCCACCACCGCCGCCAGGATCAACCAGGGTTCCCCCGCCAGCGATTTGGCAAACTCCGCCGCGTCGCCGGAGTAGGAGCCGGTCACCGACGACGGCATCTGGATGGTGCGCTCAGCCGACCGGATCGCGGCCACCGCGTCGCTCAATGCCGCATCCGGCGCCAGATTGAAGCTGATGGTGACAGCGGGAAACTGCTCCTGATGCGCGATCGAAAGTGGCGCCGAGGTGTAATTGAAATTCGCGAAGGTGGAGAGCGGCACTTGCGTGGTGCCGGTGACGCTGTTCGGCGTTGCGGAGGTGTTGGTGTTGGTCGATCCGGACGCGGTGTTGCCGACGGTCGCGACCGTGCCCGTGCTGGTGCTCGATCCGGTGACGTAGAGCTTCGACAGCGCGCTCGGATCCTGCTGGTAGCGCGGCTGCGCCTCGAGGATCACGCGATATTGCGTGGCTTGCGAGTAGATGGTCGATATCTGGCGCTGGCCGAATGCGTCGTTGAGCGTGTCATTGATCGCCTGCATCGACACGCCAAGCCGGCCAGCCTTCTCCCGGTCGACATCGACCTGCATGCGCAAGCCGCCTTCCTGCGCCTCGGAGGCGACCTCGCGCAGCCGCGGGTCTTTCCGCAACTCCTCGGCAAGCTTGTCCGACCATTCGACGACTTCGGCCGAGTCGGTTCCGACCAGCGTGTACTGATACTGCGCGCGGCTCTCGCGCGTGCTGATCTGGATGTCCTGGACCGGCTGGAAATAGACCGTGATGCCGGGGATCGGCGCCACCGCCTCCTTCATGCGCGTAACGATCGCGTCGACCGAGGCGCGGCGTTCCTCGCGCGGACGCAGGGTGATGGCGATCCGTCCGGCGTTGGGCGTCGGATTCATCCGGCTGACGCCGAGGATCGAAACAACGCCGGTGACATCGGGATCTTTCTTGATCGCGGCCTCGACCTGGTTCTGCAGCCGCTGCATCTGGCTGAACGACACCTCCGTGCCCGCCTCGGACACGGCGAAGATCAGCCCCGTGTCCTGCGGCGGCAGGAAACCCTTCGGCATCACGGTGTAGAGCCAGACGGTCGCGGCCAGCGTCAGGAATGTGACGAACAAGGTCAGTCCCTGGTGACGCAACACCCATTCCAGGCTGCGGCCGTATTGCTCGACCGTGCGATCCAGCATCCGGTTGAAGAAACGGCTGATGGCGTTTCCGACCCTCGCCGGCCGATGGCGCAAAAGGCGACTGCACATCATCGGCGTCAGCGTCAGCGACACGATCGCGGACACCACCACGGCGATGGTGAGGGTCAACGCAAACTCGCGGAACATGCGGCCGACGAGGCCGGTCATGAACAACAGCGGGATGAACACGGCGATCAGCGACATCGTCAGCGAGATCACCGTGAAGCCGATCTCGCGCGCGCCGCGCAACGCCGCATCGAGCGGCGATTCGCCGTCCTCGATATGGCGCACGATGTTTTCGATCATGACGATGGCATCGTCGACGACGAAACCAGTGCCGATGGTCAGCGCCATCAGCGACAGGTTGTCGAGCGAGAAACCGCAGAACCACATCACGCCGAAGGTCGCGATCAGCGACAGCGGCAAGGCAACGCCGGCGATGATCGTGGCGCGGACGGTGCGCAGGAACATCAGCACCACCAGAACGACCAGCGCCACGCTGAGGACAAGGGTGAACTGCACGTCATGGATCGAGGCGCGAATCGTCGTCGTCCGGTCGTTGACGATGGTGAGATCGACGCCGACCGGCATGGAGCGCTGCAGACGCGGGAGTTGCGCTTTCACACGCTCGACAGCGTCGATCACGTTCGCGCCGGGTTGGCGCTGGACGTCGATGACGACGGCCGGCGTTCCCTGGTACCAGGCTCCGACCTTGTCGTTCTCCAGCCCGTCGACGACGTCGGCCACGTCGGTCAGCACCACCGGCGCGCCGTTGCGATAGGCCACCACCAGGGACTTGTAGGAATCCGCCCCAATGAGCTGATCGTTGGCCGCGATGGTGTAAGATTGGTGTGCGCCGTCGAGCGCGCCTTTGGGTCCCGACACATTGGCGCCAACAATGGCCTGACGGATATCCTCGAGCCCGATGCCATAGGCGGCGAGCCGTGACAGATCGGCCTGAATGCGCACAGCGGGCCGGATGCCACCTTGAACGGAAACGCGGCCGACGCCGGCGACCTCCGCCAGCCGGCTCGCCATCAGCGTGTCCGCAAGATCGCTCAACTCGCGGAGCGCGATGGTCTTGGAGGTCAGCGCCAGGGTGATGACCGGGGCGTCCGCGGGATTGACCTTGGAATAAGTGGGCGGATACGGCAGCCCGCGCGGCAGCGTCGAGCCCGCGGCGTTGATCGCCGCCTGCACGTCCTGCGCCGCTCCATCGATGTCACGGCCGAGATCGAACTGCAGCGTGACCTGGCTGATGCCGAACGAACAGGACGACGTCATCAATGCCGGCAATTGGGTCGTGACCTGGATGGTCGGGAAATCGACCTGCGGCAGGGAGGACACCGGCAGCCACCAGTAGCCGAGCCACCCGCCCAACATGATGGCGACCGAGAGCAGGGAGGTTGCAATCGGGCGCCGGATGAAGGGCGTGGAGACGCTCATCGCGGCGGGCTCGTGCCGGGGCTCGGGCGAGAACTCGGGCCAGGATTCAGGTCAGGACTCGGGGTCGCCTCAGAGCGCTGCTGCTCGCGCCGATTGCCCCGCCCACCGGGTCGCCGCCGTTCGCGCTGTGCTTCCGCCGGCTGTGCTTCCGGCGCCGGTGCGGCCTCAGCGTTGGTGACCGTCACCTTCGCCCCGTCCTTGAGCCGCGCAAAACCGGTGGTCACCACGCGCTCGTCCGACTCCAGCCCCTTGGTGACAACCGCCTGCGCTTCATCCTGCTGCGAGACCGTCACCGGCCGCACAGCCACGGTGTTATCGGGCTTCACCACATAGACGAAGGTTCCGCTGGGGCCACGCTGAACGGCAGCCGTCGGCGCCACCACTACATTGTCCAGCGTGTTGATCAGCAGCCGCACGTTGACGAACCCCCCCGGCCAGAGCTGCAACTCGCTGTTGGGAAACTCAGCCTTCAGCTTGATCGTCCCGGTGGACTGATCGACCTGATTGTCGACAACCTTCAATTCGCCGGTTTCGACCACCGTCTTGTTGTCGGGGCCGAAGGCATCCACCTTCAAAGGCCCCCCGGCGAATGCGCGATTGACCTCGCCGAGCTGCGTTTGCGGCAAGGTGAATAACAGCGAGATCGGCTGGAGCTGGGTAATGACGACAATGCCCGTCGTGTCCGACGCGCGCACGATATTGCCCTGATCGACCAGCCGGATGCCGGTGCGTCCGGCAATCGGCGCGGTGATGGTGGTATAGTCCAGGATCGCCTTGGCGTTTTCGATCACCGCCTGGTCGAGCTTCACCTGCGCTTCAAGCTGCGCCACCGTCGCTTTTTGAGTGTCGTATTGCTGCTTGGCGATCGAGTTGGTGGACGACAGCTTGGCATAGCGGTCGAGGTCGAGGTGCGCGTTGGTGAGCAGCGCCTCGTCCTGTGCCTTCTTCGCCACCGCCTGGTCGTAGGCGGCCTGATAGGTCGTCGGGTCGATCCGCGCCAGCACGAAGCCGCGCTCGACCTGTTGGCCCTCGGTGTAATTGACGCTGAGCAGCCGGCCATCAACCTGGGCGCGAACCGTGACCGTGTTCAGGGCCCTGACGGTGCCTACGCCATCGAGATAGACCGGCACGTCCGACCGCTTGGTCAAAGCGCCGATGACGGGCACCGGCCCATCGTCACGGAAGCCGCGGCCGTTCCGAGTCTGGTGCTGACCGCTAGACGGCCACCATAGGGCGGCGGCCGCCCCGATAACGCCGAGGGCAACAACAGCCGCTATTACCGGTCGTCCTCTGATCGCCATCTCCAGCCAGCCAAATCACACTGTTTCGATAGATAACGGCGTGTTTGGCAAAATCACAGCACATTACGGAGATTTCATAGGCATTCTTAATTAGCCATTCTAACGCAATATCCTGCTTAACAAGCATTCAGGCTTGGCTTGGGAACGGACTGGGATCGAGAAACGAGCCTGCGGAGGCGCGGCCGGCAGCGGCCCTGGACGGTCAGGGCTTGGCCGCTTTTCCGGCGTCAGCCCGATGCCCCCTGGCCGCGTGCTTCGTTTGGCCATCCTCCGGGGGCATCTGCCACCCGCCGCCCAGAGCCTGGAACAGCCCGACCACAGCCTGCAGGCGATCCAGCCGCGCCTGCGCCAGCGTGTCCTGGGCCTGGAAGAGCGTCTGCTGGGTGCTCAAGAGGGTCACCAGATCGATCGTGCCCTCCCGCAGCCTGGTTTCGGAAATCTCGAATGCCTTCCTGGAGCTTGCCACCACGTCGCGTTGCAGGCGCTCACGCCGCGCCGTCTTCGTCTACATGAACAACGACTGGGAGGGCTTCGCCCCGGCCAACGCCGACTCCGGCCGCAGCAGCGCCTTGAGGATGGCGCTCTGATATCCGCCTTCGCCCGTCAATTGGATGCTGGGGAAGAATGCGGCTCTGGCCGAATACACATTGGCGTTGGCGGAAGCGAGCAGTGCCTCGGCCTCGCGGATGTCGGGCCGCTGGGCGATGAGATCGGACGGCAGCCCCGGCGTCACCGGCGGGACGGCGATCCGATTCATGCTGCCGGTGCGAATATTGACCGACTCCGGCGTGCGGCCAACCAGGACCGCAAGGACGGCGATGGTCTGCCGTAGCGTCTGTTCCAGCGGCGGAATCGACGCGCGCTGAATGTTGACCAGGCTCTCTTGCTGCGCGACGTCGAGCGCCGAGGCGGTGCCGACATCGGAGCGCTGCTTGATCAGATTGAACACACGGGTCGCGGCGGCAAGGTTTTCGCGGGCGATGCGCAACCGATCATAAGCCGCCAGCACCTGGAAATACGAGTTGGCCACGCTCGCCACCGTGGTGAGAGCGACGACCTCGCGGTCGAACCGGGTGGCAACGGCGGTCGCTTCGGCCGC
>JAFKKQ010000015.1 GCA_017304505.1 Hyphomicrobiales bacterium
AGAAGATCAACCCGCTGGTGCCGGTTGATCTCGTCATCGACCATTCCGTCGCGGTGAATTTCTTCGGCCACACCGACTCGTTCAAGAAGAACGTCGAGGAAGAGTACAAGCAGAATCAGGAACGCTACAAATTCCTGAAGTGGGCGCAGCAGTCGTTTGAGAATTTCCGCGTCGTGCCCCCCGGCACCGGCATCTGCCATCAGGTCAATCTCGAATATCTGTCGCAGACCGTGTGGACGGCGCCCGGCACCGTCAAGGTCGACGGCAAAGAGCAGAAGATGGAGGTTGCCTATCCCGACACGCTGGTCGGGACCGACTCGCACACCACGATGGTCAATGGTCTGTCGGTGCTTGGCTGGGGCGTCGGCGGCATCGAGGCGGAAGCCGCGATGCTCGGCCAGCCCTATTCGATGGTTCTGCCCGAGGTGATCGGCGTCAAGCTCACCGGCAAGCTCAAGGAAGGCATGACGGCGACCGACCTCGTGCTCACCGTCACGCAGATGCTGCGCAAGCGCGGCGTGGTTGGAAAGTTCGTCGAGTTCTTCGGGCCCGGCCTTGCCGGCCTGACCATCGCCGACCGCGCCACCATCGGCAACATGGCGCCGGAATACGGCGCGACCTGCGGCTTCTTCCCGATCGACGACGACACGCTTGAATATCTCACCGACACCAATCGCGCGGCGGCGCGCATTGAACTGGTTGCGGCCTACGCCAAGGCGCAGGGCATGTATCGCGGCAAGTCGACGCTCGATCCGGTGTTCACCGACGTGCTCAAGCTCGACCTCGCCAGCATCGAGCCGTCGATGGCCGGGCCGAAGCGCCCGCAGGATCGCGTTGCGCTCAAGGATGCCAAGGCCGGCTTCACCGGGTCGATGGACAAGGAATTCGCCAAGGCGTCCGAACTCACCAAGCGCGTTCCGGTCGCCGGTCGCGATCATGATCTCGGCCACGGCGACGTGGTGATCGCCGCCATCACCTCCTGCACCAACACGTCGAATCCGAGCGTGATGGTCGCGGCGGGGCTTCTCGCCAGGAAGGCCGTTGCCAAGGGCCTCACCGTGAAGCCGTGGGTGAAGACCTCGCTCGCGCCGGGTTCGCAGGTCGTGGCCGACTATTACGAGAAGTCCGGCCTGCAGAAGGACCTCGACGCGCTCGGTTTCAACCTCGTCGGCTTCGGCTGCACCACTTGCATCGGCAATTCCGGACCGTTGCCGGAGGAAATCTCCGAGGCGATCAACAAGAACGACCTGGTGGCGGCGGCTGTGCTGTCGGGCAACCGCAACTTCGAGGGGCGCGTTAACGCCGACGTGCGCGCCAACTATCTGGCCTCGCCGCCGCTGGTCGTTGCCTATGCCATCGCGGGCTCGATGTTTGTCGATGTCGCCAAGCAACCGCTCGGCGTCGACAAGAAGGGCAAGAAGGTCTTCCTCAAGGACATCTGGCCGACCAGCCGCGAGATCAACGCGGTGATCCGCAAGTGCATCACCAAGCAGGTGTTCGCCAAGAAATACGCCAACGTTTTCAAGGGTGACGCAGCCTGGGGCAAGATCGCGGTCAAGGGCGGCCTGACCTATACCTGGGACGAACGTTCGACTTACGTGCAGAACCCGCCGTACTTCGAAGGCATGGAAAAGAAGCAGCGGCCGATCGAGGATATCGTCGACGCACGCATCATGGGCCTGTTCCTCGACTCGATCACGACCGACCACATCTCGCCGGCCGGCTCGATCAAGGAAGAAAGCCCGGCGGGTGAATACCTGCGCGATCACCAAGTCCGGCCAAAGGACTTCAACCAGTACGGCACGCGCCGCGGCAACCATCAGGTGATGATGCGCGGCACCTTCGCCAACATCCGCATCAAGAACCAGATGGTGCCGGGCGTCGAAGGCGGCGTGACGATCCACTATCCGTCCAAGCAGAAAATGACGATGTACGACGCGGCGATGAAGTACAAGACCGAAGGCGTGCCGCTCGTGATCTTCGCCAACAAGGAGTACGGCACCGGTTCCTCGCGCGACTGGGCAGCCAAGGGCACCGTGCTGCTCGGCGTGCGCGCGGTCATCACGCAGTCGTTCGAGCGCATCCATCGCTCCAACCTGATCGGCATGGGTGTGGTGCCGCTGTGCTTCGAGGAAGGGACGTCGTGGCAGACGCTCGGCCTCAAAGGCAGCGAGCAGGTGATGATCCGCGGATTGCACAACGATTTGAAGCCACGGCAGCGGCTGATGGCGGAAATTGTGGCGGACGATGGCGGCCTCAAGCGCGTGCCGTTGATCTGCCGCATCGATACCTACGACGAGCTTGAGTACTTCAAGAACGGCGGCATCCTGCAATACGTCTTGCGGCATCTTGCAGCCTGACAACCGCGATGGGATTCCGGCCGCCAACTCACCGTGAAGTGAGTGGCGGCCGGCTGTTTATCTGACTATGACTGACACGCGGACGGCAGCCGGGGGGCGGCGGTGGTAAGGACAATCACCATGGTTCGTCTCCGGGTTATCCCGTCGCTCGCATTGGCCTGTCTCGTCATCTTTCTGGCCCGGCCAGCGCAAGCCGGGCCGCGCGCGGTGATCGAGCTGTTCACCAGCCAGGGATGTTCGTCCTGTCCGCCGGCCGACAAGCTGATCGCCGAATATTCGCGCGACCCGTCGATCATCGCGCTGAGTCTTGCCGTCGATTATTGGGATTATCTCGGCTGGAAGGATACGCTCGCGCTTCACGGGCATTCCATGCGTCAGCGCGCCTATGCCAAGGCGCGCGGCGATCGGCAGGTTTATACGCCGCAAGCGGTGATTGACGGCGCGGTGCATGCGCTCGGCAGCGACAAGGCCGCCATCGATCGCGCCATCGGGCAGACGCGGCAGCAGCGCTTGCCGTTGACGCTGCCGGTCACGATGGTGCAGTCCGGCGACGTGCTCACGGTCGGCGTGCCGGCATCACCCGAAACCGGCGCGCCGTTGCAGGCCGAAGTCTGGCTGTGCCCGATCACGAAATCCGTTCACGTGACCATCGAGCGCGGCGAGAACACCGGACATACGTTCACCTACACCAACGTGGTGCGGCGCTGGATCAAGCTCGGCGACTGGACCGGCAAGGCTGAAACCTTCGAAGTGCCGGTCAAGGATTTCCAGAACGGTCACATCGACTCGGCGGCCGTGATGGTGCAGAGCGGCGTCTCCAGCGCTCCCAAGCTGATCCTCGGCGCGGCGCAGATCTCGATTCAATAAGAATCCAATTCAGTCAGAACTTTTGTCCCGCCCCGCAACGCTTGCCAGCGGCGGAAACGCCCGCGTGCGCAACTGCATCCAGGCATAAAAAGAGGCCGGCGGAAAGCCGGCCTTGGAGCGTTGGGGGATTGAACCGTATGCGAAACAACCGGCCCGGTCCTTTCGAGCCCCGGGGGGCTGGGGGGGTGAGGAAGCCGGGGCCCTACGGGACCGGGCCTGAGGCAACTGGCGTGATCATACGGATCAGCTTGTCGGGGGCCTGTCCGAAATCGGGCAGCAATATGATTTCATTAACAAACCCGTGATTGCGAACGATC
>JAFKKQ010000016.1 GCA_017304505.1 Hyphomicrobiales bacterium
GGCGTTTGGGTGCAGCGTTTGTTTTGGCTTGGACGATGCTGGCGTTGCAGCCGTCCGCGGCGCGGGCCCTCTCGACGGGCTGTGCGGCCATCAGCAATCAGACTTTCGTTCGAAGCGGAACCAGCGATGGAACCCGTATTGGTGACTCGTTCGAACAAGGTGAGTTAATCACTGTCACAGTCACGGCGACGACGGCGGCGATCTATCAATATGCTCCCGCCGGCTTCAATTTCATCTTTCACTTCTCGGGGCCCGGCACCCAGACCATGACGGGTGTCGTCGCCGAAACCCGATCCGACTACGGCTTTTCCGAATCGTGGCTCGTGAATGGCGGTGGAACTCTCACCGTGACGACCACGTGCGGTCCGGCTCCGAAACCCAACACGGGTTCCCCGTTGCTCGACATGACCCGCAAGCTGTTCTCAAAGCTCGCGGCGCAGACCTCGACGATGCAGGAGAGCGAAAGCGTCACGACCGCGCTGAACGATGCATTCGATGGCGGTGGCACGACGCAATTCTCCGAAGGCCACATCGCCACGAGCTTCGCAGCCGTTGAGAACGCACGGCAGCAATCCGAGGGCGGCAACGACGCGCGCTCCGCTTATGCCGCCGCGCTCGGCTACGACCGGCTGCCGACGAAAGCGCCGTCGCGCAGGGTGGTGGTGTCGCCGTGGCATGCCTGGATCGACATGCGTTACACCGGCCTCGATAACAAGGCCAACACCGGAGTGGACGGCCATCAGAATGGCAACGGCTGGAACGGCGGCGGCTATTTCGGCTGGAAATTTTGGGATCGGTTGCGGCTCGACGGCATGTTGACCTACGGCCGCCTTTCCTACGGCGCACAGGCCGATGCCGTGACCGCCGACTTCGGTGCGAACCGCATCACCGGCATGCTTCGCCTGTCGGGTCGGTGGGCGGTTTCGACCTGGTATGTCGAACCGTCGGCTCGCGTGATCTATGCCCGCGAAACGCAAGACGCCTTCACCGACACGGCCGGCGTCATGCAAGACCGCTATTCATTCCATGTCGGCACTGCCAGTGTCGGCGGCGAAGTCGGGTCGCCGTTCGTGTGGAGCAGCATGATCGTTACGCCGACCCTGGGCCTGTTCGGCGATTATCGCTTCGGCGATGACACGATTGCCACCGTGGCCGCGTTGCCCAATCTGGACAACGGCTGGTCGGCCCGCATCACCGGCGGATTGCGCTGGGCTGCGGCAAACGGGCTATCGGCGTCCGTCGGCGGCGAATATGCCGGGGTTGGGCAGGATTTCCGGTACTGGCGGCTTCGGGCGGCTCTCGGCGCGAAGTTCTAATACGCCTTGCGCGCGGCGGCTGGTGGGGCTCCAGGCTGAGGAGCGCCGCGAAACAACTCGTCTCGCAGCCTGAGGCGGACGGTTTTGCCCGGCTTACAAAGCCGGGCGGAAGGATGGTATCCCTTCGCCAAGCGTCCAACGCCTCGGTGATGCGATTAGCCAGAATTCCACCGATCGCTTCGTCCTGAAACTCGGGCTGTTCTACGCCGCCTATTTTGCGTTCGGCGGCATCCAGTTGCCGTTTCTGCCGCTCTGGCTTGAGGCAAGGGGGCTCGACGCGCGCACCATCGGGCTGGTGATCGCGGTGCCGACGCTGGTGCGCATCGTCGTGACGCCGCTCGTCACCCATCAGGCGGATCGGCGCCGGGCGCTGAAGGCCGCGCTGGTGATCGCGAGCGCCGCGGCGACGCTGGCGATGGCGGTCGTCGGCCTGGTGCAGGGCGCGGTTGCGATCGCATTGACACTGGCGCTCGCGGCTTGCGCCTTCTCGCCGCTGCTGCCGTTGACCGACGCCTATGCGCTGAGCGGACTTGCCGCGCGCGGGCGCGCTTACGGTCCGGTGCGGCTGTGGGGATCCGTCGCCTTCATCGCCGGCAATGTCGGCGCCGGTGCGCTGCTCGGCTGGCTCGCGCCGGGCCATCTGATCTGGCTCCTGGTCATGGCGCTGGCGGCGGCCACGGTCGCGGCGGTGGCGCTCGCGCCGCTCGAGACCGTCGATAAGTCCGCGCCGGCGACACCGATGCCCTCGCCGATGACGCTGTTGCGAAATCGGGCGTTCCTGGCGGTGGCGCTGTCGTCAAGCATGGTGCAGGGCAGCCACGCAGTCTATTACGGCTTCTCGACGCTGGAGTGGCGCGCGGCGGGGCTCAGCGGCACACTGATCGGCGTGTTGTGGGCCCTGGGCGTCCTGGCCGAGATTTTGCTGTTCGCGTTCTCCGCGCGCTTGCCGGCGTCGCTGCGGCCGACCGTGCTGCTCGCCGCCGGCGCTGTGGGCGCGTTCATCCGCTGGGGCGCGATGGCGTTCGATCCGCCGGTCGCCGCACTGCTGCCGCTGCAGATCCTGCATGGCGCGTCGTTCGGCGCGGCTCATCTCGGAGCGATGGGATTTCTTGCGCGCGGCGTGCCGCGCGAGCTTGCGGCGACCGCGCAAGGCTTGGTCGCGACGTGGTCCGGCATCGTCATGGCGACAGCCATCGGCGTGTCCGGCGTGGTCTATGCCGCGTCGGGCGCGGGCGCGTATCTGGTGATGGCCGCAATGGCGTCAATCGGGTTCGTCGCCGCCGTGATCGCCGGGCGCTGGTGGAACGATTGAACGCCGGACCCGTCGGCGAGCGGCGTCAGCGCGCGCGGGCGTTGGCGCGCCAGCCGTCCTCGTGGCACAGCGGATACATCGACATCAGTTCGCGCCCGCGCAGGAACTTCATCCTCGGCGACAGACCGCCGCGCGCTTTGATCCAGCGGCGCACGTGTTGGGGATAGATGTCCCAGAGCGCCTGCGTGCCGACCGCGCTCGTCACCCGCCGGCCATGCGGCCCCGGCATCCATGCCGCGTGGAAGCCGAGCGTGGCGCGGCGCGTCACGCAGATGCGGTCGCGCGGCACGATGCCGAGCACCAGGGTGCAGGCCGACAGGCAAGGCCCGTCGATCACCACACGCTCCCCGGATGCCCGCACTTGGGAGAACTGGTCGACATAGGCGCCGATCCGGCCGCCGACGTCGTCGCTGATGCGCATGGTTGCAGAAGCATCTGCCGCCGTCAGCACAATGGCGGCGGCTGCGATCAAAGCCGCGCAAGTCCGCATGACCCCGACTCCCGCCCTTGGTCGATAGACACCGATCTTTGCAACGAACCGTCGCCGACGGAAGTCAAAAAATGACTCTGCGACGCGGTTCGGCGTCCCGTTGCCGTGGCGCCACATCGGCGTTCGGGTTCCCGCAGCGGCACTTGCGAGATCGTATTCCTTGAAACCCCTCGCGGGGCGGATCGTAATCCTTGCCGCGCATCCACCGTGTCCTGGTTATGCCTGGCGCATGATCCCGAAAAGTGGAAACCGGGTTTCGGATAAGATGATGCTCAATCAAAAAGATAAGCGACGAGTCTGATTCAATGCAGTTGAGAATCCGATTCTAGCCCCATAAGGCTGGCGTCGGTGGATGCACCAGGCTGTCTTCGTAGCGTAGCCCGTCGGGGCGGTCCTTCGCCAGCAGCAGCGGTCCGTCGAGATCGACCACCTGTGCCTGCTGCGCCAAGAGGATCGCGGGCGCCATGCCGAGCGAGGTTCCGACCATGCAGCCCGCCATGATGCGCAAGCCGCGCCGCCGCGCGTCGTCGGCCATCGCCAGCGCCTCGGTGAGCCCGCCGGTCTTGTCGAGCTTAATGTTCACCGCGTCGTAGAGGCCGGCCAATGCCGCAAGGCTCGCGCGGTCGTGCGCGCTCTCGTCGGCGCAGACGGTAATCGGGCGCGCGATTTGTGCCAGCGCGCCGTCGTGGCCGGCGGGCAGCGGCTGCTCCACCAGCGTGACGCCGGCCGCGGCGCAGGCCGCGAGATTGGCTGCGAGGTTGTCCGCGGTCCAGCCCTCGTTGGCATCGACGATGAGCTCCGCCCGCGGCGCCGCTGCCCGCACCGCAGCGATGCGCTCGGCGTCGCCGTCGCGCCCGAGCTTGATCTTGAGGAGCTTGCGGGACGAAGCGGCGTGCGCGGCGTCCGCCATCGCCTGCGGCGTGCCGAGCGAGACCGTCAGCGCCGTCACCAGCGGCTTGGGGGCGGCGAGGCCGGCAAGCGCATAGGCCGGCCGGCCCGCGCGCTTGGCTTCGAGATCCCAGAACGCGCAATCGAGCGCGTTGCGCGCGGCGCCAGGCTTCATCGCCTGTTGCAGCGCGATGCGGTCAAGGCCGGCGGCGAGGTCGTTGCACCGTCTCGTCGTACCGCGCATAGGGCACGCATTCGCCGCGGCCGCGATGGCGGCCGTCGCTGAGTTCAGCCACGACCACCTGCGCCTCGGTCTTGGCGCCGCGGCTGATCGCGAAGGCACCCGCGATCGGCCAGCGTTCGGTGCGCACGGTGAGCGACAAGGGAAGGGGCATGGACGTGGGCAGGGACATGGGCAGGGACATGGGATGCCTGACATGGATGCACGGCGTTGCCCCGGACTCTCGTCCCTCTCCCCCTGAGGGAGAGGGTGGATCGCACGGAGCGATAGCGAGGGCGATCCGGGTGAGGGGGCAATTCGAGCAGATCACCCCTCACCCGCGTTCGCTCGGCTCTCGCCTCCGCTCACGCACCCTCTCCCTCAAGGGGAGAGGGGAAGCGCGTGCGCGGCGTCGCCTTGCAATGACACGTCTCCTCGAATGCAACGACGCATTGGCTCTAAAACGAAACGGGCGCGCCGCTTAAGCGCGCCCATTGTTGGCTTCGCGACTCCGGCAGTTATTCGCCGAAGCGACCGGCGGCATGGGCGAGCATGGTGTAGACCTTGCCTGTCTCCGAGGTGAGGTAGGTGCGCGCCACCACCTGACCGCGGTCGTCGCGCGAAACCTCCTCGAGCAGCCGCTCGAACTCGCCGATGTAGCGGTCCACCGTCTGCTTGAACTCGCGGTCGCCGCGGTACTTCTTGCGGATTTCGTCGAACGTCTTCTGTCCCTGCATGGTGTAGAGGCGCCGGGTGAAGACGTTGCGCTCGCCGCGCTTGTAGCGGTCCCACAGCTCGGCCGCGGCGTCATGGTCGATCATCCGCGCGATGTCGACGGACAGCGAGTCGAGCGACTCCAGCGTGTGATGCGTCGGGCGCTCCTCGGCGGCCGTTTCGGGCTTGGAGGCGCGGTGCAACAGCTCGGTGAGCCAGCCGCCGCTGCGGTTGCCGCCCCCGCCGCTCTGCCCCTGCTGCGGGCTCAGCGAAGGCGCCTCGGCGCGACGCGGCGCGCGGGCGCTGCCGGTGATGTCGCCGCGTGGCATCGGCCGCGGCTGTTCCATCCGCGGGGCGGGCTCGGTGCGCGGGGATTCGGCGCGGCCGCCGGCGACCGCAAGCGCGGGCTGCTCGGCATGGCTGCGGCGCACCGGCTCGACGGCATCCATGCCGCGGCCGTGGCGGGCGACGATGCGGTTGAGCTCGGCCAGCGCTTCGATCTGGTCGACCAGGACCCGACGCATCTGCGAGGCGCTGTCGGCGGTCTCCTGCGGCAGCTCGAGGATGCCTTTGCGCAGCTCGGTGCGGGTCTGCTCCAGCTCGCGCTGCATTTCGGCGGCCATCTGGCGCATGCCCTGCAGCGTCTCGGAGAAGCGCTGCGTCGTCTGCGAGAACATCTCGTGGGTCTCGCCGCTGTGCTGCGTGTAGATGCCGTGCAGCAACTCGCTGGCGCGGCGGCGCTCCTCCTCGAGCGTACGGGCGCCCTCGGCGCTCGACTCCGCCACGATGCGGGCGATCTCGCGGGCGCGTCCGGTGGCGCCTTCGAGCGACTCGTCGAGCAGGGTGGAGAACCGCTTCAGCCGCTGCTCGATGTCGTCGGTGCGAGTGTCGAGCGCGGTGACGAGTTGCTCGATCGTGTCGCGCCGCTCGGCCAGGTTCTCCTCGGTGCGGCGGTTGCTCTTGTCGATCAGCGCGACAGCCTCCGCCAGGCCGCGCCCGTGGGCGTCGAACTGGACGGCGAGCTGGCTCAGGTCGGTCAGCGCCTTGTTGGTGATGGCGTGGAACGACGTGATGTGCTGGTCGACCTGGCTGCTGGTGACGCCGCTCTTCTCGGATACCTCGTTCATGGTGGCGACAAACTCGGAGACGCGGGTCACGAGCGTGCTTTCGATCGCGCTCATGTTCTCGTGGGCGCCGGTGAGCACCTCCTGCAGCAGGATGTTGGCTTCACGCAGCCGCTCGAACAGCGTCGTGGTGTCGGAGCGCAGCATGTTGTGCGTTTCCCGCATCTCCGAGACGCTGGCGGCGGTGGTCTGCTTCGACCGCTCGATCGCGGCCGTGGAGCTTTCCTGCAGCTCCTTGAGGGTCTGGTTGACGGTGACGGTCGCGGTCTGGCTCGCCTCGTTGACGAGGCGGGCGATCTGCTCGCTGTTGTCCATCATCGTCCGCGTGAAGGTGAAGCCCTGGGCTTCGATCAGCTTCACCGCGTGGTCGGTGGCCTTGATGACCTCGGAGCTGAACTCCTTGCTCTTGCCGCTCAGCGCGGACAACAGCGTGCTGGAGTTGGAGTCGAGGATCTGCGTCATTTCCGCGGCGCGGGCGCCGACCTGCTGGCTGATCTCGTCGGCCTTGCCGACGAAGTTGCGCGCAACCTCCGCGCTCACGCCGAGCAGGGTGCGCT
>JAFKKQ010000017.1:0-988 GCA_017304505.1 Hyphomicrobiales bacterium
GGCAAGCGAGTCGTCGAAGCGGCGGGCGAACAGATAAGCGTGCCCCAGCGCATTGTGCGCCCACGGGTCCTGGCCGTCGGCGCGGAGCGCCGTGAGCGCCGCGTGTTCCGCAAGCGGGACGGCTTCGGTCATATCGGCCCAGCCCATGTGGGCGGTGAACATGTAGCTGGTCGCCAGCAGTCCCATCGCCTGTCCGTATTGGGGATCGAGGGCGATAGCCTTTTCCAGCAGCGCCTGCGCCACCACGTTGTCCTGCCGGGTGACGCGCCAGTAGTGCGACAGCGCCCGCATCACCAGGTCCCAGGCGTCCATGCTGTCGGGCGGCTTGCGCTGCGCGTGAAAATTCTCCGCGGCGTAAAGCTCCGGTTCGATCGCCGCGACGATGGCCTCGGTGATCTCATCCTGCACCGCGAACACGTCGGCCAGATCGCGGTCGTAACGCTCGGCCCAGATGTGGCTGCCGGTGGCAACGTCGTTGAGCTGCGCGGTGATGCGCACCCGGTCGCCGCCCTTGCGCACACTGCCCTCGAGCACGTAGCGGACGCCGAGCTCGTCGGCGATCTGCCGCAGGTGGACCGACTTGCCTTTGTAGGTGAACGACGAATTGCGCGCGATGACGAAGAACCAGCGCAGCTTCGACAGCGCGGTGATGATGTCCTCGCTGATGCCGTCCGAAAAATACTCCTGTTCCGGATCGCCGCCGATGTTGATGAAGGGCAGCACGGCGATGGCGGGACGGTCGGGAAGCGGCAGGGCCGGCGATTCCGGCTCCGTGCGAGGTGTCGGCGCGGCTGGGGGCGGCGCTGAGTGGGATTCGGCCTGCACATCGCCGACGAAGCGAATGCCCTTCCGCGCGACGGTGCGGATCAGCCGTTGCTCCCCGCCGCTGTCGCCCACGGCCTTGCGCACGGCATTGATCCGGCTGGTCAGCGTCGATTCCGAAACGATGCGGCCGTGCCACACGGCGGCGATCAGTTCGTCCTTGCTG
>JAFKKQ010000017.1:1093-4612 GCA_017304505.1 Hyphomicrobiales bacterium
CGGCCTGAAGGTTAAACCATGCCGTCCTGAAAGTCTTGGCCGGCGATGTCCGGCATGGTCTGCGCAGCCGCCTCCCCGCGGCCACAACGAAGGAGCAGCACCATGCCACTCATCGAGGTTCATCTGATCGAGAGCGTGTTCACCCCGGAGCAGAAGCGGCAGATCATCGAAAAACTGACCGACGCAATGGTGTCGGTCGAGGGCGAGGCCCTGCGCGGCGTCACCTGGGTCAAGATCTCAGAGGTGGCGAGCGGCGAGTGGGGGATTGGCGGCAAGCCCATGACCACACAGGCCGTCCGCAACATCGCCGCGGGGCGTCACGCGGCATAGACGCCGCCGCTTTGGCGGCGCGGCGGCCGTTCTGGTAACGTACGGGCATGATTGCTCCCGCCATTTCCACCATGCCGCTGCGCCGCGATCCCGACGCCGTCGCTGCCGTTCTCCGCACGCTTGCCGCGCGCTTCGGCAACCGCCTCGTGACCTCGCAGGCTGTGCGCGAACAGCACGCCAATACGATCACCTGGATCGAGAACCAGCCGCCGGATGCGGTGGTGTTCGCCCGGTCCGTCGAGGACGTGCAGGCGGTCGTGCGGCTTTGCGCCGAGCACCGGGTGCCGGTCATCCCGTTTGGTACGGGGACGTCGCTCGAAGGGCACGTCAACGCACCACTCGGTGGCGTCTCGATCGACCTGCGCGACATGAACAAAGTGCTCGCGGTCCATGCCGAAGACCTGGATTGCGTGGTGCAGCCGGGCGTCACCCGCAAGGCGCTGAACCAGCACCTGCGCGATCAGGGCGTGTTCTTTCCCATCGATCCCGGCGCCGACGCTTCGCTCGGTGGCATGGCGGCGACGCGCTGCTCGGGCACCAATGCGGTGCGCTACGGCACAATGAAGGACAACGTGCTGGCGCTGAAGGTGGTGACGGCGAGCGGCGAACTCATGACCACAGCGCGGCGGGCGAAAAAATCGTCAGCCGGCTACGATCTCACGCGGCTGATGGTCGGCTCCGAGGGCACGTTGGGCGTCATCGTCGAACTGACGCTGAAGCTCGCCGGCATCCCGGAGGCGATTTCCGGCGGCGTCTGTCCGTTCCCTTCGGTCGAGGCGTGCTGCCAAGCCGCCATCGCGACCATCCAGTCCGGGATTCCGGTGGCACGGATCGAGCTGCTCGACGCGCTCCAGGTGCGGGCGGTCAATTTGCATTCCAAGCTGGGCCTGCGCGAGACGCCGATGCTGTTCCTGGAGTTCCACGGCACCGAAGCCGGAGTCGCCGAGCAGTCCGAGCGTTTCGGTGAGATCGCGGCGGAGCTTGGCGGCGGGCCGTTCGAGTGGACCACCCGCGCCGAGGATCGGACCCGCCTCTGGGAGGCGCGCCATAACGCGGCGCTGGCGAATTTCGCGCTGCGGCCCGGCTCCAGCATGATCGCGACCGACGTCTGCGTGCCGATTTCGCGGCTGGCGCAGTGTGTCGCCGAAACCCAGCGCGATATCGCCGACAGCGATCTGGTCGCGCCCATCGTCGGCCATGTCGGTGATGGCAATTTTCATCTGACATTGCTGGTGAATATGAGCGACCCGGCCGAGGTTGCGCGAGCGCGGCAATTCAATGAGCGGCTGATCGAGCGGGCGCTGGCCCTGGACGGCACTTGCACCGGCGAGCACGGCGTGGGGCAAGGCAAGATGAAATACCTCCAGGCCGAGCACGGCGCGGTGGCGATCGAGGCGATGCGGGCGGTCAAACGGGCGCTCGATCCGCTCGACATCATGAACCCGGGAAAAATCGTTGCTTTGAGTTAAACTGTGCGCCAGCGAATAGAAATTCGGCGGACACAGATTCGCCGCCAAGCAACGCCAGTGGAATGACGGAGGCCGGTCGGGAAGGGGCTCGCCTGCCTTTCGCTATTTCGAGCTGAGTATGGCCGACCCTGGATGCGCGGGGCCCGCCGTGGAGCCGCTGTGCAGACAACACTTTTGGGCTTTGCGATCGCGTTGATCCTGGCGCTGCTGGCGGCGCTGATCGGGCCTCATTTTGTCGATTGGAACAACCACCGGGCTTTTTTCGAGGCCGAGGCCGCGCGGCTGGTCGGCGTGAACGTGAAGATTGCCGGCGATATCGACGCCGGCATCCTGCCGTTCCCCTCGGTGACGCTGAATGACATCGTGATCGACGGTGGCAAGGCCGACCGTAGCCCCACCCGCGGCGCCGGCCGCTTGCGCGCCCGCTCGCTCCGGATTGATCTGGGGCTTGGCCCGCTGATGCGCGGCGAATTGCGCGCCACCGAGATGAAGCTTGTCGGCCCCGAACTCCGCATCGGTCTCGATAGCCAGGGCCGAATCGACTGGCCGCCGCTGGCGCTGGCGGCGGATACGCTGTCGATCGACCGGCTCAGCATCGAGGACGGCCGTGCCACACTGACCGATGCGGCAAGCCAGTCGCAGACCGTACTCGACAGGCTCTGGTTCACCGGAGAGGTGCGCTCGCTCACCGGTCCGATCCGAGGCAAGGGCGCGTTCGTCAGCGGCGGCGGACTCTACGGTTATGAGGTTTCCGCCGGGCGGCCCGGACCGGATGGCACGCGGCTGAAAATCACCTTGAAGACCGACGAACGGCCGCTGACCGTTGAGGCCGACGGTTTGCTGGCGTTTGAGGGTGCCGCGCCCCGCTTCGATGGCGCACTGACGCTGTCGCGGCCGGCGGGGGCGGTGCTGGCCAGCGGCAAGGCCGCCGCCTACGAGCCGTGGCGGCTCACCAGCAAGGTCAAGGCTGGCGCTTCGTCGGCCACGCTCGATGAGGTTTCGTTTCAATACGGGCCCGACGAACGCGCGGTGACGCTGACGGGTTCGGCGGACTTCAAGTTCGGCAGCCGCCCGCAAATGCGGGGCACGCTGGCGGCCCGCCAGGTCGATCTCGACCGCTTGCTGGCGACGGCGGCGACGCCCCGGCGCTTGCCGCTGTCCGCAGTGCAGGCGTTCGGCGACCTGCTGAGCGACGCCTTGCGGCCGTCGTGGCCGGTCCGGCTTTCGCTTAACGTCGATGCCCTGACGCTTGGCGGCGGAACGCTGCAGAATGTGAGCAGCGTGCTGCGCTCGGACGGCACGGCGTGGACGCTCGACAAGCTAGAATTCCGGGCCCCCGGTTTCACCCAGGTGAAGGCAGCCGGCCGGCTTTATCTGGTGGATGGCGGTCTTGGTTTCTCCGGCGCCACCAGCGTCGATTCCAACGATCCCAAGAATCTGCTGGCCTGGATCGCGGGCCGCTCCGCGGCCGCGGCGCGATACAAGCCGTGGCACGCCAAGGGCAACGTTACGCTCGGACCGGACCGGATCGCGGTGGCAGTGCTGCAGACTGAGTTCGACCGCGGCGCCGTGGAAGGCAGCGTGAGCTACGCTTGGGCCACCGGTCGGCATCCGGCGCGGCTCGAGGCCGATCTTCATGCCGCCGATATCGACCTCGACAGTGCGTTTGCCTTGGGCGGGACTGCGCTGTCGGGACTGGGATTGGAGCGGCCCGGAGAGA
>JAFKKQ010000018.1 GCA_017304505.1 Hyphomicrobiales bacterium
ACGTCAGCGGCGTCTACAAGGAGGTGGTGCCCAACGAGAGGCTCGCCTTCACCTGGGCGTGGCGCAGCACGCCCGAGCGCGAGTCGTTCGTCACCGTGTCGATCAAGCCCGATGGCGCCGGATGCATCCTGACGCTGATGCACGAGCGTTTCTTCGACGAAGCCGCCCGCGACCGCCACCAGTTTGGCTGGACCGGATCGCTCAACAAGCTCGAAAAGCTGTTCGCGTAAGCAACGGAGGTTCCGCCATGCAGCCGCACAAGATCGTCTCCCGCGACGAATGGATCGAAGCGCGCAAGAAGCACTTAAAAAACGAGAAGGCGCTGACACGCCTGGGCGACGTGGTCAATGCGGAGCGCCAGGCTTTGCCCTGGGTCAAGGTGGAGAAAGATTATCGCTTCGAGACGCCCGTGGGCACGCGGACGCTCGGCGACCTTTTCGGCCGCAACAGCCAGTTGATGGTCTACCATTTCATGTGGCTGTGGCAGAAGGGCGTGGGCTGTGACGGCTGTTCGTTTCTGTGCGACCACATCGACGGCGCCAACCAGCACCTCAAGCATCACGACGTCAGCATCGTCGCCGTGTCGCGCGGCAAGCTCGCCGACCTCATGGCCTACAAGAAACGCATGGGCTGGCAGTTCGACATGGCTTCGTCGCTCGGCAGCGATTTCAATTACGACTACGGTGTGTCGTTCACCGAGGAGCAGCTCGCCACGGGCCAGGTGCTCTACAACTACGAGATGACATCCGAGGGATTCAACGAACTGCCTGGCATCAGCGTGTTCTTCAAGAACGCCGCCGGCGAGATTTTCCACACCTATTCGACCTACGGACGCGGCGGCGAGACTTTGATCGGCGCCTATCGCATCCTGGACCTGATGCCGAAGGGCCGCAACGAAACCAAGATCATGGATTGGATGCGGCGGCACGACGAATACGAGAAGAGGGCCGGCACGCCCGCCTGCTGCCACTCCTAGCTCACCGATCACAATCGTTAGTCGGACAACGGCCACCGCAAGGGAACACAACGATGGCTTCCAAAGTGTTTATCAATCTTCCGGTCAAGGACCTGGAGCGGTCCAAGGCATTCTTCGCCAAGCTCGGCTACACGTTCAATGAGAAGTTCACCGACAGCAGCGCCGCCTGCATGGTGATCTCGGAACACATCTACAGTATGCTTCTGAGCGAGGCCCGCTTCAAGGATTTCACGCCGAAGACCATCGTCGACGCGACCAAGAGCACCGAGGTGCTGGTGGCGCTCGCCGTGGAGAGCAAGGCCAAGGTCGACGAACTGGCCGACACGGCGCTGAAGGCCGGCGCAACAAAGACGCGGGAGCCGCAGGACCACGGCTTCATGTACGAACGCAGCTTCAACGATCTCGACGGCCACATCTGGGAAATTTTCTGGATGGACCCAGCCGCCGTGCAATAGCGTTGTCATGCGTCGCAGACGATACGTACATTCACGCTGAAAAATCAGGGGAGACACCCATGCCGCAATATGTCGACGGTTTTGTCGTGCCGGTTCCGAGCAGGAAATTGAAGGAATACCTTGGCATGGCACGAAAGGCGGGCAGGGTCTGGTTGGATCACGGTGCCATCGACTACCGCGAATGCGTCGCCGACGACGTCAAGAAAGGCAAGTGGACGTCGTTCCCGCGCAGCGTGAAGCTCAAGCGCGGCGAAACGGTGATCTTCTCCTGGATCGTCTACAAGTCGCGCACGCATCGCGACCAGGTCATCGCCAAGGTGATGAAGGACCCGCGGCTGGCCAAGATGATGGATCCGAAGGCCATGCCGTTCGACGGCAAGCGGATGATCTACGGCGGATTCAAGACGGCGGTCGCTCTCTGAACCGCGGCTCCGGTATGGGGCCGACCAGCCGGCTTTCGCCAAGGCGCGCGCGGACTTAAGTTCGCCGCATGGCCGAATCCGAAATGCGGGGCAAAGCCCCGCCTCCCGCCCGCTATCCGAAATCCGCCGCCTGCCTCTGCGGCGCTCTGCGCGTCACCGCAAGCGTGCCACCGCAGATGGTGCACGCCTGCTCCTGCCTCGACTGCCAGCGGCAATCGGGCAGCGCGTTTTCCTACTCCGCATTCTTCGCGGCCTCCGCCGTGAGCGTCGAGGGCGAATTCCGCTCCTGGCGGCGCACGTCCGACTCCGGCCGCTGGCAGGAAACGGATTTCTGCGCGACATGCGGCGGCGGCCTGGTCAGCCGCCTGGAGGCCCTGCCGGGTCTGGTGTGCGTGCCGGTCGGATGTTTTGCCGATCCCGATTTCCAGGCACCGGGCACGCTTTACTGGGCGTCCAAGCGCCATCGCTGGCTGGACGTGCCGGCCTGCGTCGAAACGGTGGAAACCCAATAGAGGATCAGCGCGTCGGGGCGGGCTTGGCGCCGCGATAGTCGTAGAAGCCGCGGCCGGTCTTCTTGCCGAGCCAGCCGGCCTCGACGTATTTCACCAGCAGCGGGCACGGACGATATTTGGAATCCGCCAGCCCCTCGTGCAGCACCTGCATCACCGACAGGCAGGTGTCGAGGCCGATGAAGTCGGCCAGTTCCAGCGGCCCCATCGGATGATGCGCACCGAGGCGCATCGCGGTGTCGATGGCCTCGACGTTGCCGACGCCTTCGTAAAGCGTGTAGATCGCCTCGTTGATCATCGGCAGCAGGATGCGGTTGACGATGAAGGCCGGGAAGTCCTCGGCCACCGCGATGGTCTTGCCGAGCTTGCTGACGAATTCCTTGGAGGCCTCGAAGGTCGCGTCCGCCGTGGCGATGCCGCGGATCAGTTCGACCAGTTCCATCAGCGGCACCGGATTCATGAAATGAATGCCGATGAACTTCTCCGGCCGGTCGGTCTCCGACGCGAGCCGCGTGATCGAGATCGACGACGTGTTGCTGGCGACGATGGTCTCGGGCTTCAGCACCGGGCACAGTTCGGAGAAGATCTTGCGCTTGACCTCCTCCTTCTCGGTCGCCGCCTCGATGACGAGATCGCAGTCGGCGAGCGCGTCGATGCTCTCGGCGGTGGTAATCCGCTTGAGCGCCGCCTGCTTGTCGTCCTCGGTGATGCGCTGACGGCTGACCTGGCGCGCCATGTTGCCGTTGATGGTGGCCAGCGCCTCCTTCAGGCGAGCCGAAGCGACGTCGTTGATCACGACGGGGATGCCGGCCAGCGCGCAGACGTGGGCGATGCCGTTGCCCATCTGCCCCGCGCCGATCACGCCGACCTTGCGAATGCTCTGCGCCATGATGTTGGTCTAAACTCCCAAGAATAGCCGGAGCGTAGCCGGCGCTCAGCCCTTGACCTTGGCCAGTTCCGCTTCAAGCTCCGGCAACGCCTGATAGAGATCGGCCACCAGCCCGTAATCGGCGACCTGGAAGATCGGCGCTTCCTCGTCCTTGTTGATAGCAACAATCACCTTGGAGTCTTTCATCCCAGCGAGATGCTGGATCGCGCCGGAAATTCCGACCGCGATATAGAGCTCCGGCGCCACCACCTTGCCGGTCTGGCCGACC
>JAFKKQ010000019.1 GCA_017304505.1 Hyphomicrobiales bacterium
CTCGACACCTCGCCGGAGTTCTACGGCGAGATCATCACCACGCGGGTTTATCAGGACCGGCTCGACACGCTCGAGGCGGTGCGCGAAGCCGGCATCAACGTCTGTTGCGGCGGCATCGTCGGCATGGGCGAGGGCGCGGACGATCGCGCCGGCCTCATCGTGGCGCTGGCGAGCCTGCCGGTGCATCCCGAGAGCGTGCCGATCAACATGCTGGTGCAGGTCGAGGGCACGCCGCTTGCGGGCGAAGGCCGGCTCGATCCGCTGGAGTTCGTGCGCACCATCGCGGTGGCGCGCATCGCCATGCCGAAGTCGGTGGTGCGGCTTTCCGCCGGGCGCGAGGACATGACCGAGGAGGCGCAGGCGCTGTGCTTCCTCGCCGGCGCCAATTCGATCTTCTACGGGCCGAAGCTCCTCACCACGCCGAATCCCGGCCGCGACCGTGACATGGCGCTGCTCGACAAGCTCGGCCTGCGTCCGATGGAGCGGTGAGACATTCGGTTGTCTGTTAGAGATTCTCGGGCGTCATTCCGGACGCGCGCTCTTTGCGCGCGATCCGGAATCCAGATGTGGGTACGGAGTTTGCCGCTGGATTCAGGGTCCCGCGCATAGCGCGGCCCCGGAATGACAACGGAGAGTTTTTGCATCCGTCTGCTACGAAAAGTGGCGCACCGCGGCGAGGCCGGCGAACAACCCGATCAGCGACAGGATCACCGAGGCGAGCACATAGGTCGCCGCGAGCATGAACTGGTCGCGCTCGTAGAGCAGGGCTGCGTCGAGCGAGAAGGTGGAGAACGTGGTGTAGCCGCCGAGCACGCCGGTGGTAAAGAACAGCCGCCAGTGCTGCGAGGCGTCGCCCTTGAAGGCGAAATACGCCGCGGTCATCCCCATGATGATCGAGCCGGTGATGTTGATGAAGACGGTGGCGTAGGGGAAGTTCGGCCCGAGCATTCGCAAGACCGCGATGTTGACGCCGTGGCGGATCGCGGCGCCGACGCCGCCGCCCAGGAAGACGATCAGAGTGCCGGCCAGACCATGCATGGTTCGTTGTCCTTTCTCGTCCGGTCAGGGCAACAAAAAAGCCGCCCTGCGGCGGCTGCGGACAGAGTCCCACCGCCAGATTGCGCGGTAGGAGTCATCAGCTCCCGCAGGATCGGACCGGCGAGGGCGGTTGTCGGGGGAACCCCATCCCCATCGCGGCGAACGCTAGACGGGGTGGAGACGCCGGTCAACTGGAGCACGGGCGTTGCGCTTGGTTGTGCGCGGGCGGTTTCGACTGCCGTCTCGGCCCTTGCGCGGGAAACCGGCCCGGCTCCTAATGGCCGTCCGATGCCGCTTGCTGAACGCACCCTGCCACCCGTCCCGGCGGACGCTCCGACGGCGCCGCCGTCCGCCGCGCGGACGTGAGCGCATGGCCGAACCCCCGCTTCAGCGCCGGCCGCGCAGGACCTTCGACTGGTCCACGGCCGCGATCGCCATTGCCGTCGGCGTGTCGGCGCTGATCGTCTATCGGCGCGATGGGCCGGGGCGGTTCTTCGAGATCCTTATCAGCGATTTCGACCTGTTCGTCAGCGTTGTGCCGAAGATGCTGGCGGCCTGCCTGATCGCGGCCTTCGTCGCCGTGCTGATGCCGCGCGAGGTGGTGCTGCGCTGGGTCGGAGCCGAGTCGGGATTCATGGGCATCATCGTCGCCACGCTTGCGGGCGCGATCTGCCCCGGCGGTGCGATCACTATCTTTCCGGTGGCCGCGGCCTTCGTCGCCATCGGCGCGGATATCGGCGCGGCCGTCGCCTTCATCACGAGCTGGACGCTGCTCGGCTACGCCCGCGTCCTGGTCTGGGAGATGCCGTTCTTCGGCGGCACGTTCGTGCTCTGGCGGATCATCATCGCGCTGCCGCTACCGATCATAGCCGGCGTCGCGGCGCGATTGCTCGCCGGCATTGCTGCGCGCCGGCAGCGCGACGAGGCCGGCGGATGATCTACTTCGTCGACGGGCTGCTCTGGGCGATCGCGCTGGTGCTGGGGTTCATCGCCGCACGCCGGAGCCGCAAGCTGCTGCACGACAGCGTGCGCGAGGGCGTGATCGATTGCGCGCGGCTGATTCCGCGCATCATGCTGGGCGTGGTCGGCTCCGGCTATATCGCGGCGATCCTGCCGGAGGAGGTCGTCGGTCACTGGCTCGGTGCCGATTCCGGTTTCACCGGACTTTGCATTGCCTTCGTCGGCGGCATGTTCACGCCCGGCGGTCCGGTGATCGGTTTCTCCGTCGGTGCTGCGGCGCTGAAGGGCGGGGCCGGCACGCCGCAGGTGATCGCTTACACCATCGCCTGGGCGCTGTTCGCGGTGCAGCGGCTGGTCGTTTGGGAGCTGCCGGTGATGCCGGAGCGTGTGGTGTGGCTGCGCGTGATGGCTTCGCTGCCGCTGCCGTTCCTTGCGGCGGTGATGGCGATGCTCTTGGGGAGGCCGTGATCGCGGATCGGATCAATGCACCGCCGCGGCGTTCCGCGGCATGATCGCGCCGCGATGGCGGACTTTTTCCGCCGCGAGCTTATGTCCGGCGGCGGCGGCCAGGGCTGGGTTTTCGCCGGCGAGGCGGGCGGCGATATAGGCGGCGTTGAAACTGTCGCCGGCGGCGGTGGTGTCGATCGGCTCAACGATCTCCGCCGGGGGGATGAACTCCTGGTGTCCGCCGGCCGCGACCAGCGCGCTGTTGGGGCCGTTCTTCACCACGATCTCGGCGATGCCGAACGCCTGCAGCCGTTCGACCGTCGCCTCGGGGCTCGGGTCGCCCCACAACACCGCTTCGTCGTCGAAGGCCGGCATCGCCACGTCCACGCGCTTGAGCGCTTCCACGAACACGGTGCGCGTGCGCGGCAGGTCGCCCTTCCAGCCGTGCGGGCGGAAGTTGCCGTCGAAGGCGACCTTGGCACCCTGCTGGCGCGCCACCTCCACAATGGCGAGCAGCCGGCCGAGGCCGGCGTTCGAATAGAGCGACAGCGTGATGCCGGAGAAATAGATCAGCCGCGCGGAAATCATGCTCTCGGCGATGCGGTTCCAGTCGGGAAGCTCGAACAGCTCGCGCGCCGGCGCTTCGCCACGCCAGGAGCGGAAGCGGCGCTCGCCTTTGGCGCCGGTCTCGACGATGCAAAGCCCGGGCAGGCGGCCGGGCACGCGCAGCATCAGAAACGTGACGGCGACATAGCGAAGCGTTTTGCCGACGGCGATAAAGAAGAGGCATTCGCGCCAGGAGAGTCGCAGCCATCCGGCGAGGGTACAGAACGGGTCGCCGACCACGGGCAGCCAGGAGAGCAGGAGCAGGGGTGGGCCGAAGCGGCGCATCCAGCGGTGATAGCGCTCATTCATCGGGGCTTGTCCGTTGGGGCGCTTCGTGCTGGCGGGCTCTGGCATCGGGCCGCCCGCGAGTGCGGCGGTACGGGCGTGCGCGCGTCGGCGGGCTTTCAGGCGAACGAAGCCGCGGCGAGCGGCG
>JAFKKQ010000020.1 GCA_017304505.1 Hyphomicrobiales bacterium
GGCGCAAGCCTCCGGGAAACCGATCCTGCTGTCGGTGGGCTACGCCGCCTGCCACTGGTGCCATGTCATGGCCCACGAAAGCTTTGAAGATGCCGAAACGGCGGCCGTGATGAACGATCTGTTCGTCAACATCAAAGTCGACCGCGAGGAACGCCCGGATATCGACCAGATCTACATGTCGGCGCTGCATCATCTGGGCGAGCAGGGCGGTTGGCCGCTGACGATGTTCCTCACCTCGACCGGCGAGCCGTTCTGGGGTGGGACCTACTTCCCCAAGACCTCGCGCTACGGCCGGCCGGCCTTTACCGACGTGCTGCGCGAGGTGTCGCGCATCTTCCGCGAGGAGCCGGACAAGATCGGCCAGAACCGCGATGCCCTGATGGGGCGTCTGGCGGCGCGGGCGCGGCCTTCGGGCAAGGTGGTCATCGGGACGTCCGATCTCGACCGGATGGCGCAGCAGATCGGCGGCGCGTTCGACCCGACCAATGGCGGCCTGCGCGGCGCGCCGAAGTTCCCCAACGCAGCGCTTTACGAAATGGTCTGGCGCGCGGGCCTGCGCCGCGGCGATGCGCGGTTTTTCGACCTGATCGCGCACACGCTGGAGCGCATCTGCGAGGGCGGCATCTACGACCATTTGGGCGGCGGCTTCTCGCGCTATTCGGTCGATGAGCGCTGGCTGGTGCCGCATTTCGAGAAAATGCTTTACGACAACGCGCAGCTCCTGGAACTCCTGGCGCTGGCCTACCGGCATACCGGCAACCCGCTGTTCCGCGAGCGGGCGTGTGAAACCGTCGGCTGGCTCACCCGCGAGATGACCACGGCGGACGGCGCGTTCTCGGCCTCGCTGGATGCCGATTCCGAAGGCGAGGAGGGCAAATTCTACGTCTGGTCGGCCGACGAGATCGCGCAGGCGCTGGGCGCCGAGGACGCCGCGTTTTTTGCGCAGCATTATGACGTGACGCCCGGCGGCAATTTCGAAGGCGACAACATCCTCAACCGGCTGGCCCGGGTTCCGCGCGCGCCCGAAGACGAGCAAAAACTGGCTTTGCTGCGCGAAAAGCTTCTCATGCTGCGCAGCAATCGCGTCCGTCCCGGCCTCGACGACAAGGTGCTGGCCGATTGGAATGGCCTGATGATCGCTGCGCTCGCGAACGCCGGCACCATGCTGGGCGAACCGGCGTGGGTGGAGCAGGGCGCGCGGGCGTTCGACTTCATCGCAAGCGCCATGACCGAGGGCGACCGGACCGCCGACCGGCGGCTTGGCCACTCCTGGCGTCAGGGCCGGCTGCTCTATCCGGGCCTTGCCTCCGATTTCGCAGCGATGATCCGCGCTGCGCTTTCGCTTTACGAGGCGACCGGCGACCGACGTTATCTCGACCAGGCGCTCGCCTGGCAACGTGCCTTCGACCGGCATTACGCCAACCCGGACAATAGCGGCTATTATCTCACCGCCGACGACGCCGAGGGTCTGGTGGTCCGCCCGGCCGCGACCAGCGACGACGCCACACCCAACCCGAACGCCATTGCTGCACAAAACCTGGTCCGGCTTGCCGCCCTCACCGGCGATCCGGCGTGGCGCGAGCAAGCCGACCGGCTGTTCGACGGCGTGCTGGCGGAGGCCGCCGACACTCTGATGCAGCACGCGGCGTTGCTCAACGCGCTCGACCTTCGCCTCAACGCCGCCGAGATCGTCGTCACCGGCACTGACCATGCGCGCTTTGCCGAAGCGGCATTGAAACTGCCGTTCCTCAACCGGATGGTGCTCCGTGCGCCGTCGGCCGAGGCGCTGCCCGCCTCGCATCCGGCCCAGACCAAGATCGCGGCGGGCACGACCGGCGCGGCCTTCATCTGCGTCGGCGAAACCTGCTCGCTGCCGGTCACCGACCCGGACAAAATCGCCGACGCCGTGAAGGCGATGCAGCCGAAGCCCGACGCCTGAGCACCAAGTTCGGCTCCCGGCTCGGGCTTCCGAGTCGTTTCGCGACCGCGACAACCCTCGCATTGCTGTTTACGCGACGTTTAGAGCGCCGCGGCAATGTGGCCGCTCGAACCGGCCCGCGATCCTCACGATCCGCTCCGGCAACGCTCCGGAGGGCCGATGCGAAGCCAGCCCGCAACGCTCGTCTGGCTGCTGATCGCGGTGATGGCTGCCGCAACCGTCGCGGCGCTGTTCGCCACAGGCCTGACTGTCGATTTCGGGAGCAATCCGGGCGCACTGTCCGGTATGGCTTTGCTGTTTGCGGTCAGCGCGTTCTATCGCACGCTGCGACCGAATCCGCGCATTGCAACCGTCACCGCCGCTGCGGGGCAGCTTCTGCTGATTCTCTTGTTCGGTATTCTCCTTTCCTACGCCGCATCGGCCACCAGCATCCCGTATCGCGACGCGGAGCTTTACCGCGTCGATCTCGCGATGGGTTTCGACCGCGCCGCCTATCTCTCGTTCTTCAAAGATCCGCCGTGGCTCGCGGCTACGATGCACTGGGCTTACGTGTTGTTTCTGCCCCAGTTCACGTTCATGCTCGCGGTCGGAATCGCGTTGCTGATGACCAGCGCCATCGCCGCATACGTGCCGGCGCAAAACGCCTGGGTCTATGTTGACGTTACACCGGCACGGCTGGCCCGATTGCCAATCGAAATGCAAGCGCACATGCCAACGCTTGAAGCGTTGCGCGCGGGCACGTTCGGTGCGATCCAACTCGACAACCTCTGGGGCCTGATCGCATTTCCAAGTTTCCACACCGCGGGCGGTTTGCTGCTGGCCTGGGCGCTGTGGCGCGTTCCCTACGTTCGATGGCCGGCACTTGTCTTGAACACCGTGCTGATCGCGTCGACCCCCATCGATGGCGCACACTATGTCATTGATGTCTTCGGCGGCGCAGCCGTCGCCACTGCCGCGCTGCTGATCGCTCGCTGGCTGTGCCGCGATACCGTCGCAAAGCCGATTCCGCCGAGACGTCCGGCAACGGCGGAGCTTTCGCCTCGGAAGATTTAAGACAACGCGCGGTTAAGTGTTCATCGACTCGAAGAACTCGGCGTTGCTCTTGGTGTTGCGCAGCTTGTCGAGCAGGAAGTCGATCGCATCCATCGTGCCCATCGGGTTGAGGATGCGGCGCAGCACGTACATCTTCTTGAGTTGCTGCGGGTCGGTGAGCAGCTCCTCCTTGCGCGTGCCGGAGCGAGTGATGTCGATCGCCGGGAAGGTGCGCTTGTCGGCAACCTTGCGGTCGAGGATCAGCTCGGAATTGCCGGTGCCCTTGAACTCCTCGAAGATGACTTCGTCCATGCGGCTGCCGGTGTCGATCATCGCGGTGGCGATGATGTTGAGCGAGCCGCCCTCCTCGATGTTGCGCGCGGCGCCGAAGAAACGCTTGGGTCTCTGCAGGGCGTTGGCATCGACGCCGCCGGTCAGCACCTTGCCCGAGGACGGCACCACGGTGTTGTAGGCGCGGCCGAGGCGGGTGATGGAGTCGAGCAGGATGACCAC
>JAFKKQ010000021.1 GCA_017304505.1 Hyphomicrobiales bacterium
GAAAGTGCCCGTTGACGCTATTGTTCTAGAAGGAAGGAGCGCGGTCGATGAATCGATGGTGACAGGCGAGTCCATGCCCGTGACCAAAGAAATCGGTGGCAACGTCATCGGCGGAACGATGAATCAGTCGGGCGCCCTCGTCATCGAAGCGAAGAAAGTGGGTCGCGATACGATGCTGTCACAGATCGTGCAGCTCGTCGCGGAGGCGCAGCGCAGCCGCGCTCCCATTCAGCGCATGGCGGATCAGGTGTCGGGATGGTTCGTCCCCACCGTAATCGGCGTCGCAGCGCTCGCATTCGCGGCTTGGGCAATATGGGGACCCGAGCCCCGATTCGCGTATGGGCTGGTGGCCGCGGTAGCCGTCCTAATCATCGCCTGTCCCTGCGCGCTGGGGCTGGCCACACCGATGTCGATCATGGTTGGCGTTGGTCGTGGCGCACAATCGGGTGTGCTGATCAAGAACGCCGAAGCGTTGGAACACATGGAGAAAGTCGACACCCTCGTTGTCGACAAGACCGGTACGCTGACCGAAGGCAAGCCAGCCGTCACGGTGATCGCGCCGGCGCCGAACTACACCGAGATGGAGGTGCTCCGCCTTGCGGCAAGCGTTGAGCGGGTGAGCGAGCATCCGCTGGCGGTAGCGATCGTGCGCGCAGCTGAAGAGCGCGGAGTCGCAACTGCACAGGTATCGGATTTCGATTCACCCACGGGAAAGGGCGCCGTCGGCATGGTCGAGGGTAAGCGCATCGCCCTCGGCAATGCCAAGTTCCTGTCCGAGCTGGGTGTCGACGTCGCTGCACTGGCAGCTCGCGCCGAAGAGCTCCGCAAGGACGGCGCGACAGCAATCTTTATGAGCGTTGATGGAGCCGTCGCCGGTGCGCTCGGGATCGCCGACCCGATCAAGGCGAGTACGCCCGAGGCGCTAAGCGGGCTTAAAGCCGACCGGATCCGGGTCGTGATGCTAACCGGTGACAACTGGACGACAGCCAGGGCCGTTGCACGCCGATTGGGCATCGACGACGTGGAGGCAGAGGTACTTCCCGACCAGAAGAGCGCCGTCGTTCAACGCTACAAGGCGGCCGGAAAGGTCGTCGCCATGGCAGGCGACGGCGTAAACGACGCGCCAGCGCTGGCAGCATCCGACGTCGGCATAGCGATGGGGACTGGCACCGATGTCGCAATGGAAAGCGCGGGCGTCACGTTGTTGAAAGGGGATCTCACCGGCATCGTCCGGGCTCGGCACCTGTCCCAGGCCGTGATGCGGAATATCCGCCAGAACCTGTTCTTCGCGTTTATCTACAACGCGCTTGGTGTGCCGGTGGCGGCCGGCGTGCTCTACCCGTTTTTCGGCCTCCTGCTATCGCCGATCATCGCCGCCGCCGCTATGGCGCTGTCCTCGGTGAGCGTGGTCGGCAATGCGCTGCGTCTCCGCCGAGCTCGGCTATAGCCGTGAATAGCCGTGAAATCGAACGGCATCGAGAGAAGACGGGAGGATTCGATGAGCAGACCACTTCCCTCCGCAGAGCCCGAGCGCACTGCCGGAAACGAAATGCCGCATGGATCCTTCCGCTTGGTTTGGGCATGCCTGCCGCTGATGCTCGTCCTGAGCGGAGCGGTATTGCTTCTTTTCGGCGTCTCTCGGGGCACAGCGCTCGTTGTCGTCCTGCTGCTGTCCTGTCCCGCGTCGATGGCTCTCGCGATTTACATGGGTTTTCGCCCTCAGCGAGGCTTTGGCAAGCGGGACCAAAGTGCATGACGAAACGCATACATCACCAATTTCAGATCATCCACGATGGCAGAGGAGGTTAGCGAAACACCGCGGCTGCATCGGAGGTTGCTCGAATAGCCCGAGATCTACGCGAAACGGGGTAGCTAGCCAGGATTGCTGCATTTGTTGGTCAGTGTCATCGCCGACCTGCGTCTCGTTCTTATCAGATATCGCATAACCGGAGGACGCCTCCATGCACAAAGCACACTATGGACAGTTGGCAATCATGACTGCCCTTTCTTACGTCGCTATGTTCATCCTGATGTACGCGATGGTCGACCGTTTTGCGAACGTGTATGTGAACGTGAATCAAGCTTATATGGCCGGCCTAATGGCAGCTCCCATGGCGATCATCGAACTTGCGGTTATGCATGCGATGTATCCTAACATGAGAGCCAACCTAGCCATCGGCGCAGTTGCCGTCATGGCCGTCGTTCTATTCTTCGTCGGAATTCGACTGCAGGCTGCCGTCGCCGATGAGCAATTCATTAGATCGATGATCCCCCACCACGCAGGCGCAATTCTCATGTGTAACGGGGCCACGCTCACGGATACCGAATTGAAAAAACTCTGCAGTGAAATCGTCGCGGGACAGCAGCGCGAGATCGATCAGATGAAGCAGATCCTTGTTCGGCTCAAAAGGTAAATCAATCTCTCATGCGGTCTGTAGTCTCAACGGAACAGCGACAGGAACCAAGCTATTATCTTTCCCGCAAACAGCGAAACTACCCATCCGAGCGCGGTGATGATGCTCGTGCCAAGCGCGAACGCCCCTGCGATCTTCCACCGCGTCACGGCATAGCCCGCAACGATCGGCTCCATCGTCGCAACCGTCTTTCCGAGCGGCTTCATATCCGCTTCGATCTTCTCCACGCGCTCGCTGATGCTTTCGAGCTTCTCGCGGTTTTCGCGGTGCTGCTCCGCAGCCGAGCGGCGCACGTGGGCGACTGAGGCGGACAGATTGCGCACCTCGGCTTCGATGTTGCCGATCACTCGGCTGATCTCGTCCAGTCTGTTCGGCATCTCGATGGATCCGATTGAGGAAAGCGGAGCCGCTAGCGGCGCAGGATGCGCGCGACCTTTTCGATTGATCGGCCGCCGACATAGGCGGTCAGGATCGTGCCGGCCCACTCGGCGATCATTCCGGTGATCGGATCGGTGCTACCGAGTCCGAGCACCTTGTCCCAGACGATCACCTTCCAGAGATAGATGATGATGGGCAGCGCCAGCAGCGGCCGGATGAGCGCCGTATACCAGCGTCCCTGCTCGGCGATGATGATGGCGGAAGCCTGCTTGCGCGCTTCGATCTCCGCCTCGATCTCCTTCGCTGCGAGGTCGGCCGCGATCCGGTCCTGCGTGTTCGCGGCATCGAGCTTGGCCTTGTACGCATTGATCAGGCCGGTGATCACCGGCCCGCCAATGAGACTCGCAAGCCAGGTCCACATGGCGCTAACCCTCCTGGGCCGGCGCGGGACTCTCGGCGAGCTCGGCCTTATGCCGCTTGTCCGAAAGGTTGCGCAGGAACTGGAAGAGTGCAGTCACCGAGATCAGGATCAGCGGCCACGCCCAGGATGGCACCTGCGCGGCGATCGAACTCACGTCGACGCCACTCACGATCGGGGCGATGAAGTCGTATCCGCTCACCGCGATACTTGCGGCGACGACGATGGCTGAGGTGAGCTTCTGTTTTATTCCGGCGA
>JAFKKQ010000022.1:0-3455 GCA_017304505.1 Hyphomicrobiales bacterium
ATGTTCTTCACCGTCGAGCCGATGATCAATCTCGGCCGCCCGCATGTGAAGGTGCTGTCGGACGGCTGGACTGCGGTGACGCGCGACCGCTCGCTGTCGGCCCAGTTCGAGCACTCCGTCGGCGTCACCGACACCGGCGTGGAAATTTTCACGACCTCGCCCAAAGGTCTGCACCAACCGCCTTACCGGATCTGACCGTCGGCGCTGAACCGCGATTGCTGCGTGAGGCGATTGCAAAGGCTTGCGACACCCATCATCCTGGCAACCGAAGCAGCGTGTTGGGTCGTCGATGGCGGCACGAACAGATCAGAGCGACAAAACGAACGGCCTCTCGGAAGGCGTGCCGCATTATCTCGGCCATCGCGAACGGTTGAGGGCACGCTTTCGCGAATCCGGCCCTGACGCCGTCACCGATTATGAGCTTCTGGAGCTGGTGCTGTTTCGCGCCATCCCGCAGCGGGACATCAAGCCGCTCGCCAAGGAACTGATCGCCAGGTTCGGCTCCTTTGCCGAGGTTCTGGCGGCCCCGCCGCAGCGGCTGGCCGAGCTCAAGGGCATCGGCGAGGCTGCGATCACGGATCTCAAGATTGTCCATGCGGCGGCCGGTCGGCTGGCGCGCGGCAAGGTCAAGAAGCGCCCCGTGCTGTCGTCGTGGTCGGCTGTGCTCGAATATTGCCGCACCACGATGGCCTTCGCCGAGAAGGAGCAGTTTCGCGTACTATGTTCAGTCTCGGATTTGTTCTGCATTTTCAGATCCTTGGATAGAACGTCCCTGAAACGTCCCTGAAACGTCCCTTAAGGTTTGTTCGGCTTCTGTTTTGCTTGGCGGATCACCGCCACGCGCGAGGTCTGCTCCAGCGAACCGCGGTTGTATCTCGCGCTGGTCTGGCGGTTGCGATGTCCAGCGTGTTTCATCACTGACGTTTCATCGGCACCACTGTCGTAGGCCTCGGAGATTGCGCCGGCGCGTGCGTCCATGTTCTTGACCTGCGAGGGGATGCCGGCCGCCTTCGCCACCCTGCGCCACGTCTGGGTGAATGTCCGATGCTTGTACGGCTCGCCCGTCGCCTCGGAAAGAATCACCGGTCCAACGCGGCGGTTGAGCGGGATGCGGGATATCTCATCCATCAACGTCGGATAGAGCTTTAAGTTGTGCTCGACCTCGATGCCGTGCCGCTTCGTTTTTACTGGCACTTTACGGAGGATCAGATCGGCGTCGATGTGCGACCACGTCAGTCCACTCACCCAACGTGTGCCGTTATGAAAGATGCCGCCCGCGGTTTCCTCGGTGCATGGCTCCCACTCGCCGATCACGTCCTTCTGTCGGAAGGCTAATTCGAATTGCAGCATAGTGGCGAGGGCGATCGAGTGCAGGCCGAGTTCATGAGCCTTGCGGCACACTGATTCGACCTGCGCTCTGGTTAGCTTCTCTTTTCGAGGCGCCGGCGCTTCAAAGCGAAGCTTGCCAAGGATGATGTCAGCCTTCGCGCAGTCCTGGAAGCCGAGGATTACACCAAACGACACAACACGTCGCAGCGTGTCCATCGCATGCTTGGCCCGAGCTAGACGAGGCGGCTTGCCCTTCGCCTTCGGCTCGCCCCACTTGGTGTGCCATCGCATAAAATCCGGGCCGAGCAATGCTCGAACGACGCGATCTCCGACCGTGTTGACAATGATCTTGCTGTACTGGTCGTAGAGCCGCTGCGAATTCCACTTTGCCTTCTTGTAGGGCGAGAATTCGTCGGTCTGGAACAGATTGCACAGGCTTCGCACCGTGCCATCATAACCGCGCGCCGGGAATGCACCGTTGCCAGCCTCCCACGCGAGCATCTCGGCCCATAGGATGCGGCACCGCGCGGCGCGCTGCAGTTCTCCATCAGGCGTTTCAGCGTAATGCAGACGTACATTCCCAGGGCGATAGCCGCGCTTCACAAGATCTGTGCGGGCTTCCCAGTAGTAGCGATATGAGCCATCGGCATTGCGTTTGCGTTTCAGGCCGGGCGCGTCGGATGCTCTCACCATCATGGTGTCATTTCCACGTTTCCAGGCCGTCAGCGTGCGCGTGAATGCGCGTTGCGGTCAATCCGTTCCGGCTAATCAGGCAGGCTTCGACGGCCGGCCAAAAGCGCTTGCCCGTCAGGGAATCGATACGCGGAAGCCCTTCCCGCTCCAGAATCGCGGCAAGGTCAGGCCATCGTTTTGCATCGTCCCCGAGTACGCGCACAGCAATATCCGCCTCGCTCATGTAGAGCGAGCCGGCATCACTGCTGCGGGACTTCTGAGCCATCGCCTTTGCTTTCTCAGCGAATTAAGTGCGGCCTTGCGAACCTTGACCGGACATCTTCAACGAAACGGGGGCCGGAGGTTCGCTTTCCGTTATTGGGCTGGCCGCGTCGCCCTCAATGCTCACCCCCGTTCGCTTAAACTGTCACCACGCCATCGAGCCGGCAGCGCACCGTCGTCGCCGACGAGCCAGCCGCCGCAAGGGCGACACCGATGCGCGCGTCACCGCCGCCGGTGCTGATGTCGGCCGCGGCCTGTTTCGCGGAGGCGTCCCAATACACTGCAGCGCCGGGCGTAAACTCGATGCCCGTTGCCTTGGCGAGGTCGAACACGCCGCACGTGGTGATTTCTACGTCGTCGCCTTCGGCCTGGGTCGTCGCGGCGACGCCGAACAGCGCGCCGATCAGAACGCCGTCGCCGGAAGCGATGCCTCCGGAGGGGGCGGCGACGGTCACGGTGTCGCCGTGTTGAATGAAGTTTTTCATGGTTTGAGACCTTTCGATGAGAAGATTTGAACCGTGGTGATGCCGCCGGACTGCATCGAAGCAATCCGGCGATCGAGGTCGGCGATCGCCGCCGCCATTTCGGCATCGGTTTTGTAGGCGATGCGCTTGGTGTCGTCGTGGATCAGGCTGATGCCGCTCGCGCGGGCATTGATCAGCTTGTCACGCAACACCTGGAGGTCGGCGATCGTCGGCATGGTCGGACCTACGCGCCGGCGTTGAAGTAGGCGCCGCGGAAGTCGATCGCACCGACCGCGAAATCGAGCCCGGCCGCGACTTTCACCGCGCGGGTGTCGAAATCGATCTCGGTGCGGACCTGCGGACCCTCCGAGCCGGCGACGTAGCCGAACACGATCGTGGGCGCCGCCGCCGGGTCTGCGAAGATGTACCAGGCGTTGTCGGTGATGTTGGCGTCGACGATCAGTTCCGCGAAGTTCGTCCACGGATTGACGTCACTGGACTTCGACGGCGTGATCGCCGCAAGCAACTGCCGGGCGGCAACTTCCTTGGCGGGACCGACAACCAGATACTAGGGCTGCAGGTTGAGTGGCAGTCGGTCGAGCGACTTCTGGCCGCGGAGCGCCTGCACCGCCGCGCTGACGTTCGTGCCGTCGATGGTGGTACCTGCGGCCGCCTTGTTGGCGTGGTCGGTGTGGAACAACGCCTTGT
>JAFKKQ010000022.1:3530-4982 GCA_017304505.1 Hyphomicrobiales bacterium
GCCGGCCGACCGCGATTCCGGTGCCGTACTCCTTGGCCCGGACCTTCTCGGCGCTTTCGCTGATCGTGCCGTACTTGACCTCGCCGTTTTCGCCCACGGTCTTGAAGCTCGGGAAGTCACCGATCCGCAGGAAGCTGTGGTCGCGAAAGTCGTTGAACGGCCGGCGCGCGGCCCACTTCCGATAGGTGGGCGCGGCGATCTGATACTGGGCGAGCAGCGCCTTGTTCGTGCTGTCCGCCAGCAGGAGGGGGAAGTCGCTCGTCGAATGAGCGCCGATCGCGCGCTCGAGCAGGGCATTCTGGTCGCGCAGGTCGATCCGCTCGCCGCGGGCCGTAGCAAGCGCGCCGATCATGTCGAGGACGCGGTGTCCGCGATACTGCGTCGACGCCCCCTCCAGCTTCACCGCGCCCGGCGCCATGCGGTGCGCCAGCGCAAGGGCCATCGCGGAGCGGGTCACAACAGGGTCGTTGTGGTCGGCGGTAATCTCGACACGCGCGTTGCTGATCGTGGTCGACGCGGCCGAACGGACACGCATCGCCTCGAACGCGGCGGCGCGGGCCTGGTCGGAGGTAGCGCCGGCATCGATCTGACCGTCGATCCAGCGCTGATCGAGGCCGGACAGGGCCGCGATGTTGCGGATTTCAACGTTGGTTTCGGCGCGCGTTGCAATGGCCGCTGCGGTGTCGGCCGGCATAGCCGCGGTCACAGCGGGCGCCGGCGTGGCAGTCTGGGTTTGAACTTCTGGCATTGGTGAAAAACTCCTTGTGGTGGCGGCCGGGTCGGCCGGGATAGCAACGAGGCTGACTTCGAGGACATCAAAACTCGTCGCCAACTTCTCGCGCCGCTTCGTTGTGGGGTTCGTCTGTTCACTCCAAGCACGCACTTGGTACCCAATCGAAACGCCGTACTTCACCCCGTCGCCGATATCGGCGGCGATGCGCTGCGCCAGCGGCGCATGACGCGAGAGCTTCGCGGTGCCGACGAGCTGGCCACGGTCCAGACGGATGTTCGTGACCTCGCCGAGCTTGCCATCGAGATTGAAGCGATTGTGGCTGTCGAGCAGCGGCACCAGCGCAGGCACCGATGCGCCGCGCAGGTCGAGCATTTCATCGAAGGGGCCGTTGAGGTCGTAGCGCTCGACCGGACTGCCGACCGACATCACAACGTCGACCGTCTGTGTCTCGGGATTCCAGGACGAGCGCCGGAGCGGTGCTTCGCGTGTCAGTGTTTCAACGGCCGGTGTCATGCTGCGGCAACCTCCACGTTCGTGTCCGGCGGCGGCGCGTCGAAGGCCAAGCCCAGACGCTTGGCGCGTGCGTTGTCGTCGGCGATTTCCTGATCGACTTCTTCGATGTCATAGCCGCGGCTCGCCACGGATTCGCGGCGCGAGATCAACCCGCCGGCGATCGCTTCGCGCTCGGCCTTCACATCCTTGAGCGGATCGAGCCAGGC
>JAFKKQ010000023.1:0-7340 GCA_017304505.1 Hyphomicrobiales bacterium
TGCCGATTTGCCCTCCGCCACAAACTGCCACACGCCGGTCGGCCCGACCGATTGGATGTTGACGTCGTTCTGCGTGAGCCCCGCGCTCGCGAGCAAGCCCAGCAACGCGTAGAACGTCGTGTCCTGATAGGACATCACCGTGATGGTCTTGCCCTTGAGGTCGGCGGGCTTGGTGATGCCGGAATCCTCGCGCACCACGAGTTGCATAAAGCCCCTGCCGCCGAACAGGCAGACGATCTTCACCGGCACGCCGTTGCCGCGCACCACGATCGGCGCATCGGCAACGATGCCGCCGAGCGGCGCGTTGCCCGCTCCCACTTGCTACGCCACATCGACCCCGCCGCGGCCGACCGCGAAGCTGACGTTGAAGCCCGCTTCCTTGAAATAGCCCTTGCCCTGGGCCAGTTGGATCGGCCCGAACGCTGGCAGGATCGGCGGCGCCGGGAAAAGATAGGTAATGTTCTCCTCGGCTCCGGCGCGCCCGGCGGAGGAAAGCCCCGCGCCCAGCGTCAACGTTGCCGCTGCGCCCTTGAGCCACTGGCGCCGATTGTGCGTTGTCCCGAACATGCTGCGACCTCCCCACGGATCACGGATAGCCAACGGATCGTTTGACATTATACTCGGCCTGGCCCACCCGCGATACAACAGGCCCCAAACGCAAATCCGTCGCTTCGCCGCAGAGCCCGTATGTCCGTGATCCGCCTCGAGTACCGCCGTGTTTCGATGCACTTTATGCAGGGCGGCAATGGGAGACTGACGGCGGTGCAGGACGTCAGCGTCGCCGTTGGCGACGGTGAGGTGGTGTCGTTGATCGGCCCGAGCGGCTGCGGCAAATCGACCTTGCTCAACATCGGCTCCGGCCTGACCGCACCGAGCGAAGGCGATGCCTTCGTCGACGGCGAGCGCGTGCAAGGGCCCAACGCCCACGTCGCCTTCATGTTGCAGAAAGATTTGCTGCTGCCGTGGCGCACCATCGCCGAGAACGTCGCCTTCGGCGTCGAGATCCAGGGCGTCGCCGCGCCTGAGCGCAAGCGGCGGGCCCAGGCGCTGCTGGAAAACCTCAATCTCGCGGAGTTCGCCGGGCACTACCCGCACCAACTGTCGGGCGGCATGCGGCAGCGCGTGGCCCTGGCGCGCACGCTCGCGGTCGATCCGACCGTGCTCTTGCTCGACGAGCCGTTCTCGGCGGTGGATGCGCAGACCCGCATGGTGCTGCAGCGCGAACTGGCGCAGACGCTTAAACGGTCCGGCAAGACCGCCCTCCTCATCACCCACGATCTGCAGGAAGCCGTAACCTTGTCCGACCGCGTGCTGGTGATGAGCAAACGGCCCGGCCGCATCATCGACGAGATCGCGATCGACATTCCCGACCGTGACGATCCGCTCAAACGGCGGCAGCACCCGAAGGTCAACGACATCGTCAACCGGCTGATGGAACGCCTCGACATCGGCGCGCCGGATGACGCGGTGCAGGGTCGCGCATGAGCGCCGCAGCACCAAACGCCAAAGCTGGAAGCGCGACGATGCGCCAAGGCGCGGCGGCGAGCGTCGCGCTGCTGATCGCGTTTCTCGCCGCCTGGGAATGGGGACCGGGCCTGCTCGGTATCCCGAGCTTCATTGTGCCGCCGCTGTCGATGGTGGCCGACGAGGCGGTGCGGATGTGGCATGTCAGCGGCCTTGCCTTCCACACCGGCATCACCGCCATCGAGGTACTGGCAGGCTTTGTCATCGGCAGCCTGCTCGGCGCCTTCATCGGCTATTTGCTCGGCATGTCGCCGGTCGCGGAGATTGCGCTGTCGCCCTATATCCTGGCGCTGCAGATCGCGCCGAAGGTGGCGTTCGCGCCGCTATTCATCATGTGGATGGGATTCACCGTCTACCCAAAAATCCTGGTGGCGATCCTGATCGTGTTCTTCCCGGTGATGATCAACGTCCTCACCGCAGTCCGCACGGTCGATCCCGATCTCGTCAACCTCGCCCGCGCGTTCAAGGCGTCGCGGGCGCAGATCTTCTGGAAGATCGAATTCCCCGCCTCGTTGCCGCCGCTGTTCGCCGGGCTTCGCATCGGCTCGACCTTAGCCGTGGTCGGCGTCGTGGTTGGCGAACTGGTCGGCGGAAACCTTGGGCTCGGTTATCTGCTGTCGTTCGGCGAAGGCCAGGCCAACACGCCGATGGTGTTCGTCGCCATCGTCATGCTCACCGTGGTCGGGGCCATCGCCTATCTGCTGGTCATCCTGATCGAGCGCCGCGTGCTGCATTACCTGCCGAAGCGTATACAGACGGGATTCTGACGCTGCGACCTCACTCCCCGATCAGACGCGGCAGCCATATCGCGACCGGCGGAAAGCTGAAGACGATCAGCAGCGCCAGCAGGCCGAACCCGACATAGGGCAGCGCCGCGCGGAACACATCGTTCATGGTGACCTCGGGCGGCGCGACGCCCTTCATCGTGAACAGCAATAAGCCGAACGGCGGGGTCAACAGGCCGAGCTGCATCGCGATCAGGAACAAGACGCCGAACCAGATCGGATCGACACCGAGCTGCTGCACCAGGGGCATGAAGAACGGCAGCGTGATCAGCATCATCGACACCTGATCGACGAAACAGCCGAGGAACAACAGCACCGCCATCATGCCGAGGATGAGGACGGCGGGCGAAAGGCCCTGCGCCGACACCAGGTCGACGATGCCGTTGGTGGCGCCGGAGAAGCTCAAGACCTGCGAAAAGGTCGTCGCGCCGATGATGATGAACAGGATGGTGCCGGACACCGCCACCGTGCCGGTCAACGCTCCCATCAGCGCCGACCAGCTCAGGCTGCGAATGGTGCCGGCGGCCCCCAGCGCCGCCGCTTCGGTTGGCGTCGCCCAGCCGGCCGTCATCGCGCCAACCACCATGCCGAAGATCAACACCAGCGGCAGCACGTGGATCAGGAACGGCGCCCAGCGCGCGGCGCCGGCAGGCCCCTCCTCGATCTTGTCCTCCGGCGCGAGCGACGGATCAAGCGTCGCGCGCAAGATGATATATCCGACGAACAGCGCGCTCAGGATCAAGCCCGGCACGATGCCGCCGATCAGCAGGCCCGAGATCGAAATGCCGGCGAGGCTGCCAAGCAGCACCGCAAGCGCCGACGGCGGGATCAGCATGTCGACGCCGCCGATGCCCATGATCGGTCCCATCGCCAGCCGCTTGTCGTAGCCGCGCTCGAGCATGGTCGGCAGCAACAGGCTGCCGAGCAGCGCGGTGGTGGCGATGGTGGAGCCCGAGATTGCCGAAAACACCGTGCCGGCGACGATGGCGATGACCGACAACCGTCCCGGCACCCTGCGGATCAGCAGCGAAAAGGCGTCGATGGCCTTCAGCGCCACGCCCGAATGAAACAGCACCTCCCCCATCAGCACGAAGAACGGAATCGGCGTCAGGGAAAAGCTGGTGACCGATTGCACGGCGTTGCGCGCGAGCTGCGACAGGCCCTGCTCGCCGCCGAGGAAGATCAACGCGCCGACGATGTTGATCGCAAGGAAGCCGAGCGCAACCGGGAGCCCGAGGCCCATCAGCACGACGAGCCCGCCGAACAGGACGATACCGGCGGCGACCCAGCTCATGATGCGGATTCCGTCGTCATTTCCCTACCCCACCGACGTCGCTTCGGTGCGGCGGCCACGCGGGCTGTGCATCAGCCGGTTAAAGCGACACAAGAATTCAATGGCCAGGAGCGCGAAACAGACCGGCAGCGGCCACAACATCCACCACTCGGGGAACACCAGGTTCTTGATGGTGATGGAGCCCAGCACCGCGCTGTCGACCGTCATCTTGATGCCGTAGCGCATCATCACCAGGCAGACAGCAAAGCCGAGCCCATCCGCCAGCGCTTCCATCAGCCATGCCACGCGCGCCGGAACGAGCACCAGAACAAGATCGATCCGCACGTGCTGGCCGCGGCGCAACAGCCACGGCGCCGTGAGCAGCGTCATCACATAGAGCGCGTATTCGGAGACTTCGTTGGCCCAGGGAAAGCCGGTGCGGGTGAGATTGCGCAACACGATGTCGGCGGAAACCATGACGACCATCGCCAGCAGCGTGAGAGCTGCGACAATCGCAAGCGCGTTGAGAGCACGCCCGAAGGGATTCCCCCGTCCCGCCGGCTCGCCGAGCGAACACGACGGCGCAAGACAGCCTCTTAAGATAACCACTTAACGGCCAGTCCCGCCACACGGCGGAGCCCGCTCCAAACCTCATCAACAGGGAAGCCGCAGCCAACCGCCGCCGGCGTGCGCCGGCCTACTCCATCGGCCGGCCGGTCAGCGCCGACAGATCACGCACGAGTTGGTCGTTGATCTGGCCGGTCTGCGGGCGATGCCGCGCCTTCTCGAACCGCTCAATGGCCGTGCGGGTCGCGGCGTCATAGGTGCCGGTCGGTTTCACCGGCCCATAGCCGAAGTCGGTCAGCGCGCGTTGAACGGCGACGATGCGGGCGCTGGGCGCAAGAAGCGCCGCAATCGGGTCGTTGCTTGCTGCGGGCGGGCCCGGCTGCGCCTTCACGTTCGAGCGCGTGATGGTGGTCAGCAGCACATCGTTCGGCTCGGCCGAGGGCTGCAGCCCTGCGGCCTGCTCGAAGTCGCGGATCGCGGCATCGGTCTTCGGGCCGTAGACGCCGTCCGCCGCGCCGTCATAGAAGCCCCGCCGCAACAATTCGCGCTGGATGTTGGCGATCACGTCCGAACGCGAATGCGCGCCCGGCACGGGAGCCGCAGCGGGCGCCTTGAGCGGCACAGGCGTAGCCGCCGATGCGGCATGCGGCGGCGCGGCGGGCGCGGGTTCGCTGTTGGCGAAGATCGGCGCGGGATGCGGCCCCGATTGCATGAACAGCGCGTTGATCAGGATCGTGCCCGCGGCAACGATGGCGAGAGCAGCCGCCAGCGAATCGGCCGGCCGGCGCAGCAGCCAATGCAGGACGATCTGCATCCACGGCGACCGCCGGTCGTTCGATTCATCGTCGTTCAGTCGCGCTGTTCCTGCTCGCACGGTACTCTCACGCAGTTTTCTTGATTAAAACGTCGGCCGCCTCGACGACGCGGTCGAATGAAGGATGCGCCACATTGGAGGGCGTGCGGGCCGCAGCTTCACCATCGATCGGAAGTCGCACGTCCACGCAAGTGCCCTCGCCGAGTCGGCTGGCGATGTTCACCTGCCCGCCATGCAGCGCGACCAGCCCCCGCACGATGGACAGTCCGAGTCCCGTGCCATCATGGCGGCGATCGTAAGCGGCGCGGGCCTGGAAAAACGGCTGGCCGAGCCGCGGCAGATCGTCCTCGCCGATCCCGATGCCGGTGTCCTCGACCGTCACGACAAGGTCCGCCGCCTCGACGTGGGCGGCAACACCGATGCGTCCGCCGCGGTTGGTGAATTTCACCGCATTCGCAAGGAGATTCAGCATCACCTGCTTGAACGCTCGCTCGTCGGCCACGATCTGCGGCAACTCGGGCAGCCGCATCACGAGATCGAGCCCCTGCTCCCGCGCCTTGAGCGCCAGGATGTCGCAGCAATGGGCGATCACCGGCGCCGGCGCGAACGGCTCGGGCGAAATCTCGAAGTCGCCCGCCTCCATCTTCGTCATGTCGAGGATGCCGTTGACGACTGAAAGCAGATGCGTGCCGGATTCGTTGATGAGCTTGGCGTATTCGTGGCGGCGCGCCTCATCGACCCGCATCGGCCCTTCGTTCATCAGCATGTCGGAGAAACCGATAATAGCGTTGAGCGGCGTTCGCAATTCATGGCTGACATTGGCGAGGAATCTCACCTTTGTCACATTGGCGCGGTCGGCTTCCGCGCGCGCCTGCTCAAGCGCCTGCTCCTGCTGTTTGCGCTCGGTGACGTCGCGCATGACCGCGACGACTTCGCGACCCACATCTCCGGCGTTGCCGCTCGCCCCATCGAGGCGGCGGCAGCGCATCTCGACCCATATGAATTGCGGAGCCGCACCCGCAATGGCGCTCTTTTCTTCGGAGCGCTCGCATCGCACCCGGAACTCCACCGAGCGCGCCTCGCCGAGCGATCCTGCATCGGCAAGTGCGGTGAGATAGGCCGGCCGGTCCGCCACATGCACGCGATCGAACAGGCGATGGCCGAGCAGATCGCCCACGTTGCTTCCGAACAGCGTTTCGGCCGCAGGCGAGACGAACAGCACGGCGCCGTTGCGCCCATGCCGCGTGATTACGTCCGTCATGTTGCGGGCGAGAAGACGATAGCGGTCCTCCTCGGCGTAGAGCAGCCAGAAGCTCGTCCGCGCCAGCGATTCCGCGCCAAGCGCAAGTCCTGTTGCATAAAGCGATGCCGAGATGATGCCGAACGCCGCCAGCGCTCCGGCCGAACTTCCGGCCTTGCCGGGCGGCGGCAGGACGTCCCAGAGACCCAGCATCAACAGAAAAACCGCCGCAGCAAGCGCAAGGGTCGAGGCCAGCGCCACCACGCGGCGCGACGCCGACAGCGCTGCCTCGAGCGGCACAATCACCAGCCAGATCGCGGCAAACGAAGCAATCCCGCCAGTGGCAGCGGCGACCGCCGTCACCAGCCCGGTGAGCGCCAGCGACGACAGCACATGCGCGCTCTCGTATCGTCCGGTGCGCGACAGGTAATACGCCGTGAGAATCGGGAGAACTAGCCAGCCGAACGCCAGCACCTCGACCGTGCCGGGCACGCCACGCAGCGCAAGATAAAGAGGAAACGCTGCAAGCGCGACCACACTGCCGAGTAGGCGCGGCGCGATGAATGCACGATGGCGCGATGCGGTGAGCACATCGTGCTGCACCGACGGATGCACCAACGTGTCGATATAGTCGCGGACCGGCTTGAGCAGACGCACGCTCTTTGACGCGCGCCGCCACACGCGGACGCGCTCCCTGTTGTTGGCGGATCGTGTCAGACGCCGCTTAAACGAGTGCTAAGGCTGGCGGCGAGAGCGCGGGTGCCGGACAGCGGCGCGGGCCATCATGGTGAACATCGGGTTGAAACGCGGCGCGCGGGCGCGGAAGGCACGCCCGCACCACTCGCATTTTCCCGCAAATCCGGGGATTCCCAGCGTCAATGAATTCCTAAGCAAACGGCTCGAATTTTCCGACAATTTGCGCCGTATTCTCCTCGAATGTGTGCAAAAACCCGAACAGCCTCTTCAATCCTGCCTGCTAGCGTGTGTCATGCGGCATCCTGGCAAGGGCCGCCGGCGGCGCCGTCCAACGCGCCCTGGAGACGAACGGAAATACGAGGCTGCGGTCATGTTCTTCCTGCTGCGGGTCGCCTTCTGGCTCACGATCGTTTTAGCGCTGCTGCCGAGCGGCGGCACCAC
>JAFKKQ010000023.1:7353-12168 GCA_017304505.1 Hyphomicrobiales bacterium
CCGACGCAGTGGTGGCGGCGAGTGCGGCGGTTTCCGACATGAGCAGCTTCTGCGACCGTCAGCCTGAAGCGTGTGTCGTGGGTACAAAGGCCGCGGTCGCGATCGGCCAGCGCGCACAGGCCGGCGCGAAGATGGTGTTCGATTTCGTCAGCGACTATGCCTCACGCACCGAGACCGGATCCGTGCCGGCACCCAAGATTGTGGCCGCCCGCGCCGTGCCGCCCTCGCCGGGCTCGCAGAGCACGCTCACCCCGTCGGACCTCGACCCGGCGTGGCAAGGACCGCCGGCGACGGCCAACGCGGTGCCGCTGCCGCGGCCACGCAAGAGTCCGCACGGCAAAGCCTGAGAATCCGGCCTATTTTCCGGCCCGTTTTCCTTCGACGCCCGCGACAGATCACCCTATATATCGGGTGCGTTGTCACTGCGGATGGAAAAGATGCCGTCGATCGACGAGATCATCGAGAATTTCGAACTGATGGAGGAGTGGGACGACCGCTACCGCTATCTGATCGAGCTTGGCCGCGCGCTGCCGCCGCTGCCGGAGGAGGCCCACAACGAGGCCAACAAGGTGAACGGCTGTGCCAGCCAGGTCTGGCTTGCGACCTCGGTCAAGCCCAACGGCGGCGCAGGCCCCCTCTTGATTTTTGAAGGCGACAGCGACGCGCATATCGTGCGCGGGCTGATTGCCGTGCTGTTTGCGCTGTATTCGGGCAAGGGCGCGAAGGAAATCCTCGCCGCCGATGCCGTCAAGCTGTTCGAGCGGCTGGGCTTGCGCGAGCATCTGACCCCGCAGCGCTCCAACGGTTTCCGCTCGATGGTCGAGCGCATCCGCAGGGACGCCAACGCCGCGCTCGCCGCGGTGGATTGATCACGCCTCGCTTTTGATATCCACCATGAACGCAGCACCGTCCGCGAGCCAAGTGCGGACTTCAGTCTTGCCTTGGCCACGCAATTGCGTGCGCAAACCGTAGTGCCGGGCCAGGCGGTCGAGGCCGAGTTGCAGCACCACCTTGGCGGAACGAGGCGGCCAACTGCGCTCGCGCTCGACCTCCTCAAGCCGCTTGAGAAAGCAGCAGACGTCGACCAGCAGCCCGGAAAACTCCGGCCCCACCGCATCGAGCGCCCGCCGCATGCGCTGGCGCGCGGCGATCACCGCCTCGGTGAAGGTTGCCGGCGATGCTCCGCGCGGGCCTGTCGCAACCGATGCGCTCCAGTTCGACGTGGTGCGCGGCATGAGTTGCGCGCGAGTGAACTCCGCGCGCAGCCGCTCGCCGGCAAGGTGCTGCACCGGCTCGATCAGCGCGCGTCCGTCGCGGCCCTTGCGGCGCGCCAGCCACGCCAGCGGGCTTTCGGCCTCGTCCACCGTGACGCTCGCCACGCCGGCGTCGCCGCGGATCGTGCGCTGTGCCAATGAAAGATGCTGCGCCCTGAACGGGTCGATGCCCGGCCCGGCAGGACTCGCCGCGTTCGCGCGCCGGCTCATGGCCGCACCTGCGAGTGTGTCGGCTGCGGTTCGGCCGGTTCCACCGGCATCGCCGCGTCAAGTTCAGCGCGCAGTGTCGAGCAAGCGCTTTCGAGCGAGGCCAACATCGCGTCGATGGCCGGGTCGTCGCGCCGCTCCTCGACCAGCCGGCAGGCGTGCGCCGCGGTGGTGCGGTCGCGTCCGAAAGCCCGGCCGATTTCGCTATAGCTCAGCCCGAGCGTGATATGGGCAAGATACATCGCGCTCTGGCGCGCGAACGCGACAGACGGCGGGCGGCGGCTTGTTGCGGTCAGTTCGCCGACCGGAACGGCGAAAGCCCACGCCGTCGTCACCATGACGAGGTCGCAAAGCCGCTGCCTGGCCCTGCGGCGAAGGACGGCACGATCCGGGCGGCGGCTCCATACGGGACGGGTGACGGCAGGCGGCTGGAACGGCCGGCAACAGGACGCAGAAGCCACGGCAACCTCCCTATTTAGGATCATATACCTAAATATAGGCCGACGCCGCTGGACCGGGGATAAGTTTTTTCTACGCCTATAAGCTACTGGTTGAGCAAATAATTACAGGAATGCAGTGCAAAATCGGGCGAAATGAACTCTTGTGATATAGGAATTATATCCAGATAAGCACCTGACGCAAGCACCCTATCGTCGCCGGGGGCGCTGCTGGCCGAGGCCCATCTGCTTGGCGAGCCGGGAGCGGGCGGCCGCGTAACTGGGCGCCACCATCGGATAGTCAGCCGGCAGGCTCCATTTGTCGCGGTATTGCTCGGGCGTCAGGGCGGCAATGGCTTCCGCCGACTTGCGATAGTCAGGCATCACATCCTCCATGCGGAATTGGCTTGTCGCCCTAAGATGGTTATTCGCGGGCCGCTGTCCAAGATCGTCAGGGGAATATACGCCGCTTCATCGCAAAAGGAACGGCCGGCCTTGTCCGCGTCAGCCGTGAGACGATGGTGCCGCAGGGGTGCGCCGAAGCGCCGTCACCTCGATCTCGATCTTCATCTCGGGCTTGGCGAGGCCGCACACGACCATGGTGGCGGCCGGCCGGATGTCGGCGAAATATTCGCCGACGATGGGGAAGACCTCGTCCACGAAGGCGTCGTCGATCACGTAATAGTGCACGCGCACCACGTCGCGCAGGTCGAAGCCGCCTTCCGCCAGCGCGCGGGTGATCGTCGCCATGCAGTTGCGGGCCTGCGCCTCCAGCGTCTGCGGCATCGTCATGGTGGCGTAGTCGTAGCCGGTCGTGCCCGCCACGAAACACCAGTCGCCCTGCACTACGGCGCGCGAATAGCCCGCGATTCTTTCAAAGGGCGAGCCGGTCGAGATCAGTCTGCGCATCGCGTGTCTCCGGGGGTGTCTCTCGCCATCGAAGAACTATTGAGGCGGCGCCAGCGCCTTCTCCATCGCATCGCGCAGTTCCGCCGGCCATTCCTTCAGGTCGGGCCAGGCATCGGCGCCGCTGGCCCCCTGCTCGTCCTTCTGCTGCGCGAAATAGAGTTTCTTCGCCGCCGCATCGATGGCCATTAAGCCGTCGCTGACGCCGCAGGCATGCGGTACGCAGCCGGAGGCGTAGACGAGGCCGGACGCCGTCTTTTCGGTGCCGCCGCCGACCAGAAGCGCCGTCGTCACATCGCCGAGCTTGTCGCCCAGCAGTTTTTGCGCCGCCTGGTAGACGGCTTCGTTGTGGAAGGCGTCGATGATGTTGTCGTATTTCGACGGATCGATGTCCGCCCATCCGGTCCCCGGATCGGGCATGTAGGTCAGTTTGCCGGCGAGCGCGAATCCCTGCTGCGGCGACCAAGTCTTCACCTGCGCCGAGCCGCCGGGCAGCAGCCATGGCACGAAGTAGATCGCGTCGTCGGTGATGGCGGCCGGCGGCGCGCCGCAATCGTCCGCGCCGATGCCGGCGCTCTCGACGTCACCGTTCTCCGGCTTCCACACCATGATCTTGGCCGGGCCGTTGCCGCCGTCGCCGATGTCGAACAGGGCGACGTCCGTCCCTCCGACCTTGGCGATGCGGTCGAAATAGACGAAGTAGTTATGGGCCAGCGCCTTGCCGTCGAAGGACAGGGTTTTTTCGCCGTACTCTTCCGTCTGCGTGACCGTAAGCTGGCCGCCGGCGAAGGGGATCGGCTCCTGCTTGTCCTCGTCCTGGGCGACGGCTGCACCGCACAAGACAGCCGAAAGCACCGCCAGACCGGCCAGCCGTGAACCCAAGCGCATTTCGCTCCTCCCGTCTAAGGCCGGTGGAAAAGAATCAGGCCCAGGGGCGGCTTGCGGCGTTTTTTGCCTCGAAGCTGGCGATGGCCGGGGCCTTTTCCATGGTCAGGCCGATGTCGTCGAGGCCGTTCAGCAGGCAGTGGCGGCGGAAGGCGTCGAGGTCGAACTTGATCACGCCGCCGTCCGGACCGCGGATTTCCAGGGCCTCGAGGTCGACCGAGAGCGTGGCGTTGGAGCCGCGCGAGGCGTCGTCCATCAGCTTGTCGAGGTCCTCGTGGCTGACGGTGATCGGCAGGATGCCGTTCTTGAAGCAGTTGTTGTAGAAAATGTCGGCGAACGAGGTGGAGATCACGCAGCGGATGCCGAAGTCGAGCAGCGCCCACGGCGCGTGCTCGCGGCTAGAACCGCAGCCGAAATTGTCGCCCGCGACCAGGATCTGCGCGTTGCGGTAGGCCGGCTTGTTGAGCACGAAATCCGGGTTTTCGGAACCGTCCTCGTTGTAGCGCATCTCGGCGAACAGGCCCGTGCCGAGCCCCGTGCGCTTGATCGTCTTCAGATAGTCCTTGGGGATGATCATGTCGGTATCGACATTGACGATCGGCAGGGGCGCTGCGACGCCGGTGAGCCTGGTGAACTTGTCCATGACGGTTGCCCCGTAATTCTCGGTTGCGGCAGATTGCTGGAGACGGTTTACACAAGGTTGCCGCCAAATAAAAGACGGCAAGGTCGCCGCAGCGGCCTTGCCGTCCTTCCTGCCGGAAGCGCCTCAGGCCCTCGCCAGTGCCATGACACCGGTTTGCGTGCCGGTCAGCCGGCGCGAGCGGCCATCGGCGCCGACCACCATCTGTACCCGCCGGCGCTCGGCGGAAAACAGCTTCGAGGTCGCCACATCGACGGGCGGGTCGAAGGCTACGGTGACGCGCCACAGGTCGGGCTTGATCGTCTCTTCGAGCCCGATGACGCGGCCTCGCGCCTCACGGCCGTTGAAGGTGCCGGAGACGGTCTCGCCGACGCCGAAAGGCGCGGCGATGCCGATGGCCGCCGTCTCGGCAGGCGTGTCTTCGACGGGCCGCGCGACGAGCGTGTGCCAGTCGCGGGAACCGTTC
>JAFKKQ010000023.1:12238-13043 GCA_017304505.1 Hyphomicrobiales bacterium
TCAGTATCGTGTGTGGTTCGACCAATGGTCATGGTTTCGCTCCTTGCGAATGACGAACGGCTTTTGTCGAACGGGTGCCCGCGTTGCCGTTTCGGCCGTCGCATCGACAGGGACCGAACGCTCATGGGAAGCTTCACCGGGCCTTGCGGCTGCGGGCGGCAGGGGCTTCCCACCCTTGCCGCCGCCAGATAGGGAGCGGCGAGCGCAAGGTCAATGGGCTTCCCGCCGCCTGGCGCGTGGCTGTGGCAGGCTTGCCTCAGATCACGTTGAGTTCGCGGAACGCGCGTCCCTCGGCGACGCGCCGGTAGTCGAATGCCGTGCAGTCGATGGTCCGGTAGGCCCCGTGGACGATGAGTTCCGACAGCGCCTTGCCGACCGCCGGCGCCTGTTGCAGGCCGTGGCCGGAAAAGCCGTTGGCGAAGATGAAGTTTTCCACCTCCGGGTGCGGGCCGATCACCGCGTTCTGGTCGAGCGTGTTGTAGTCGTAGTGGCCGGCCCAGGCGCGCGTCATCTTGATCGCCTCGAAGGCGGGGACGCGGGTGGCCAGCACCGGCCAGATGTCGTTTTCGAACAGTTCCCATCGCGGCTCGAAATCGGCCGGATCGGCGGCCTGCTCGCCGTCCTCGATCTCGGCGCCGCCGGCGATGTAAACCGACCCTTCCGGCCGCCACCAGACGCCGCCCGGATCGACGGTCAGCGGCATATCGTCGAAGCGGTCGCGCGATTCGAACACGAAGACCGTGCGCTTGCGCGGCTCGACCGGCAGCGCCAATCCCGCCATTTTCGCCACAACGCCGGCATTCGG
>JAFKKQ010000024.1 GCA_017304505.1 Hyphomicrobiales bacterium
CCTCCGCCCAAGCGGCCTGCTTGGAAAAACCGCATGACCGCGCTGCGCGTCGGCATCATCCTCTTGGTTGCGGCGGTGCTGGCCGCACTGCCGATGTTTGGCTCCGATGTGCTGATTCAATTTGGCATCAACACACTGCTGCTCGCCGTTCTGGCGCAAAGCTGGAACATCATCGGCGGCTACACGGGTTATGCCTCGTTCGGCAATTCCGTGTTTTACGGCCTCGGCAGCTACGGCGTCGCCATCGCCATGGTGCAGTGGAACCTGCCATTTGCGGTCGGAATGATTTTCGGCGCGGTGCTTGCCGTCGCCTTCGCATTCCTGCTCGGCGTCCCGGTTCTTCGCCTCAGGGGACACTATTTCGCCATTGCCACGCTGGCGCTGGCGCAAGTGATGAGCGCGATCGTGTCCAATATCAGTCTGGCCGGTCAGAACATCGGCCTCGTGCTGCCGCCACTGAACAACGACCCCCTATTCTACGAACTTTCCCTGGGCCTGCTCGTCATTGCGACGCTGACGGTGTTCTGGCTCACCCGCAGCCGCTTCGGGTTCGGCTTGATCGCTATTCGTGAAAACGAGGAAGGCGCGGCGGTCATGGGCGTCAACACCACGCTCTACAAGGTGCTGGCTTTCGCCTTGTCCGGATTATTCGCGGCCCTCGCCGGCGGCATCCATGCCTACTGGATCACGTTTCTCGATCCGGATAGCGCTTTCGACATCAGCCTCAACGTCAAGATGATTATCATGGCGGTCTTCGGTGGCCCGGGCACGGTGCTCGGTCCGGTCCTTGGCGCCTTTGTCCTATCCGCGGTGTCTGAGGTTCTGTCCAGCGAAGTCACCAATATCGCCGGCCTGTTCTTCGGTATGGTGGTCGTCGCCGCCGTGGTTCTGATGCCGCGCGGCGTCGCCGACGTTATTCGCCAATTCCGCAAATCGGGCTGGCGCTACTTCATCGAGAACCTGAGGGCGCACCGGATATGAGCGCGATCCTCGAGGTCAATCACGTCACCCGCCGCTTCACCGGGCTCGTTGCCGTCAATGACGTCAGCTTCACCCTTGGCAGGGGCGAAATTCTGGGAATCATCGGTCCGAACGGCGCCGGCAAGACAACGCTGGTGAGTCTCATCAGCGGGACGCTGTCGCCAACCTTGGGTGAAATTTTTTTTGAAAGCAAAAACGTCACCGGACTTCCTGCGTTCCGCCGCGCCCGTCTCGGTATCGGGCGCACGTTTCAAATCATGCGGCCATTCCCCGGCTTGTCTGTGCTCGACAACGTCGCGGTTGGCGCCTTGTTCGGCCACGGCGATGGCGAGAGCGACCTGACCAGGGCTCGCGAGAAGGCGCGTGCACAACTCGACTTTGTCGGGCTCGGCAAGTTCGTGACGCAGCGAGCCGAGGAACTCGGCGGTCCCAACCGCAAAAGGCTTGAACTCGCCAAAGCACTTGCCATGCAACCCAAGGTTCTGCTGTGCGACGAAGTGATGGCGGGGTTGAATCTGGTCGAGATCAACGAAGTCATCGAGGTGCTCAAAAGGATCCGCGAAAGCGGGATCAGCATTCTTGTCATCGAGCACGTCATCAAGGCGATCAAAAGCCTGTCGGATCGTCTGCTCGTCCTGCACCACGGCGACAAGATCGCCGACGGCCCGCCCGATACGGTGTTATCGAACAGCGAGGTCATCGAGGCTTATCTTGGCAGGAGGCGCTCATGACCACCGCCGCCGCATTGAGCGAACGGCTGCTGGTCGTCGATGACCTCGGCGCCGGCTACGGCGGCATGCCTGCTCTACGCAACGTTTCTCTGGAGGTGCGGCGCGCCGAGATCGTCGCTCTCGTTGGCTCGAACGGCGCCGGCAAGACCACCCTGCTGCGGGCGCTGTCGCGTGTCATTCCATGCACTGGCGCGATCAATTTCAACAAATACGACCTGGTGCCGATGGCGCCGGACGAAGTCTTCGGCACCGGCTTGGTCCAGGTGCCGGAAGGCCGCCAATTGTTCGATCGCATGACGGTCGAGGACAATCTTCTGATGGGGGCCTACCGTCGCACCGACCAGACTGCCATCGTCGGTGACCTGGAGCGCATGTATGGCTTGTTTCCTCGCCTCGGCGAGCGGCGCACACAACTCGCCGGCTCGATGTCCGGCGGAGAGCAGCAAATGTGCGCGATGGCGCGCGGGCTGATGGCTCGCCCCGATCTGTTGATGATCGACGAAATGAGTCTCGGCCTTGCCCCGGTCGTGGTTGAGCAATTGATGGATGTGCTGCAGGCGATCCGTGGAGAAGGCGTCACCGTCTTGCTGGTCGAGCAAGACGTCCACCTTGCGTTATCTGCCGCCGACCGTGGCTATGTCATGGACACAGGCTCGATCGTCCGCAGCGGCAGCGCCAAAGATCTGATCGATGATCCGGCGGTGCGCGAGGCTTATCTCGGTCTGGCCTAGATCTGCGTCGAGCACTGAAGGGTCAGCGCTTCAGACACGCCTCATACTCCGGCCGAAGCCGCCACGAGCGTATCCATCTCCATATCCTGGTCTTTGACAGCGCCGATAAGCTCGGTGACTTTCTTAATGCCGCGCTCATCGCACCACGCCGCCAAGTCGTCGATGATGGTGGTCAGCGCCGTCGGATTACGGAATCCCGCGTATCCAATGCCCACGGCGCTGGCACCCGCGAGCATGTATTCAACGACATCCTCCGCCTTTGTCACGCCGCCGATGCCGATGATCGGGATTTTGACCTGCTTGGCGACCTGGTAGACCATCCGCAACACGATCGGCTTCAACGCTGGTGAGACCAGTCCACCAAACTTGTTGCCAAGCGCAGGCCGGAAGTTGTCGGTCCGGATCTTCAACGACAAGAACGTATTAGCGATCACCAAGCAATCGGCGCCCGCACCCTCCGCAGCCTTGGCGACCGAGACAATGTCGCCGGCGTTCGGAGAGAGCTTCACCCACAGCGGCTTGTTGGTCTTCGCCCGAATGGCCTTGATGCAGTCGCGCGTATAGTCCTCGTGCATCGCAAAGTTGCCACCGGTCTGGTTGCGCGTCGGGCAAGAGATATTGGCCTCGATCACATCAACGTCCGGAACGCTCAGCTCCGCGGCCAAAGCGGCAAAGTCCTCGATGCTTTCAGACGAGACGCTGACGATCAGCGGCGGCTTGAACCTGGCATATTCGGGGACGATGTGGTCGAGGAAATACTCAATGCCCTTCCCGGGCAGCCCGATTGATTGGATGATTCCAGCCTCGGTCTCCGCCATCCGTGGGGTTGGGTTACCGAGCCGCGGCTCGCGGCAGATGGTCTTTGCCACCAAGCCGCCGAGGCGATTGAGATCGATGACATCGTTGTATTCCCAGGAGAACGCCCCGGAAGCGGGCGTCACCGGGTTTTGCATGGTGATGTCACCAATTTTGACGGTGAGGTCTACCATCCGACGGCCTCCTGC
>JAFKKQ010000025.1 GCA_017304505.1 Hyphomicrobiales bacterium
TCCTCCGTCACCTGGAAGCCTTCGACAAGCTTCGCCTCGGTGATCTGCTCCAGCATCTCGGCATCGACCCGGAGCGGATAGCTCGGCCATTTCGAGAATTCGCAATTGCGGAACATCACCAGGCTGGCAAGCGCCAATCCTTCGGAGCGGCTGATTTCTTCGCCGCTGACGGGATACCGGTATTTCCAATGGGGTCCGGCGCCGGCGTCGAGCAGCACGCTGACGATCACGAGATCGAAGGCCGTGCGTGCGCGCTCCGCCGACGAAGGCCAAGCCATCGCCTGGTCGATCTCATCCCAATAATCGAAGCCGTCGATGTCGAAATGCCGCCAGCGGGAATGAAACGGAATGTCGAACGTGGGATAGGCCGCGCGCGTGGTGTCGATCACCAGCCGTGCCGTCTCGTCGAGGCGAGAGAGATCGACCCGGAAGTGCGGCAACCGTTCGCCCAGCGCCATCATCCGGTGCGCGCGCTCGCGCACGGCGGCAGCGTTGAGCAGCGATCGTGCGGCGTCCTGCGGCGACACGATCAGTACTTTTCGAGCGGCCGGCCGGAGGTCTTGAGGTCTTCCGGCTTGGGCGCTTCCGGCGTGTAGTAGCCGGCGGCCTTTTTGGCGGCGATTTCAACGTGTGCGTCGGGTGGCACCAACTCGTCGGGAATCGGGATGCGCTCCACGATGTCGATGCCCTGGCCGACCAGCGCATCGTGCTTCATGTCGCTCATCGATACGAAACGGTCGATGCGCCGCACGCCGAGCCAATGCAACGCATCGGGCATCAGCTGCTGAAAGCGCGCGTCCTGCACGCCGGCGACGCATTCCGTGCGCTCGAAATAGGTCGCGGCGGCGTCGCCACCCTCCTGGCGCTTGCGGGCGTTGTAGACCAGGAACTTGGTCACCTCGCCAAGCGCGCGGCCTTCCTTGCGGTTGTAGACGACGATACCCAGCTCGCCCTGCTGCGCGGCGCGGGCGCATTCCTCGATGCCGTGGATGAGATAGGGGCGGCAGGTGCAGATGTCGGAGCCGAACACGTCCGAGCCGTTGCACTCGTCATGAACGCGGCAAGTGATCCGGGTCCGCGGATTGGACAGCTTCGACACATCGCCGAACAGATATACGGTGGTGCCGCCGATCGGAGGCAGGAACACGCGCAGATCGGGGCGCGTCACCAGCTCGGGGAACATGCCGGCGGTCTGCTCGAACAGGTCGCGACGTAGCGTCGTCTCGGTGGTGCCGAACTTGACCACGGACAGGCTGCCGTTGGCGTGGACGGCGTTGCCGTCCGCCTTGAGGCGGCCGGCGGCGAGCGCGTCACGCATTTCGATGAGATCGAGCCGCGCGCGCGTGATGGCGATGCTCGGCCGGATGTCGAAGCCTTCGGCAATCTCGGTTTTGAAGATGTCGGCGACAAGGTGCCCCCACGGATCGAGCGAGACGATCTTGCCTGGCTCCGACCATTGCGGAAACGGGCCGATGGTCACCGCCGGATAGGTGTTGGTCAGGTCCGGCCGCCGGATCGGATCGAGCGCGCCGGACGACACCGCGAGCGCGCGATAAAGCGCATAGGAGCCGCCGTGGCTGCCGATCACGTTGCGCTGGCCGGGCTTGGTCACGGTGCCGATGATCGGTCCGCGCTCGCGGGCGGCGGGTGCGTCCCACATGATGGGAAAACGCACCTTGGCCCCGGGATCGGGATGGGAGGTGAGACGAATGTGGTCCTGGCGGTTCGACGTATTCATGACTGCGAAAGCCCCAAAAGCTCGACGGCCCGCCGCAACGACGAGCCGACACGCCGGATTTTCACTGCTTTAACGGAAGGCCGACAGCGATCAGGTTTCCGCTAAAGCGGTATTATAGGTACGATTGGTCGCGGCTGCCACTGGGCGGAAAATATATGGATATCAGAGGTTTGCCGGCTCATGGCCGCGACCCGCGGGCGGGCGCTAGACCGCCGCGAACAATTCGTCGGGGGCGACGGCCCGCGGAGCGAGGCCCTGCTCGTGGAGGTATTGCCCGATGGCGGTGAGCGCCGCGCGGTTGGGTTCGACCCCATAGGCGAAGAAGTCCGGGCCAAACGCGCGGCGCGCTTCTTCGATGTGGTCGAGCAGCCACGGCAGCGTGAGCCGCAGCGCATCGGTGTCATAAAGGCCGTCCACGGCCATGTCGCGGGCCTCGCAGAAGGCGCGATAGAGCGATCCCGCGACCCAGGGATGGTCGCGATGCACGTCTTCGCGGATCACCACGGTGTGCATGATCGGGAAAATGCCGGTGCGGCGATAGTAATCCTGCTCGACACTCTTGAAGTCCGGGAACAGGCGCGCGATGCCCGGCCAGCCCTGCTCGAACAAAGCGGGGAAATGATTGGAGAGGATAACGTCAAGCTCGCCGGCTTTCAACATGTCTTCCAGCGTTTTGTCCGCTGGCGCGGCATGGACGCGAACGCCGGGCGCGGACGGAAGCGTCGCGGGAGGTTTCACCGGCGCGTGCAGGCCGCCGAGCCACCATTCCATGTCGCTCGGCTTCACGCCGTATTCGTGTTGCAGCATGCCCCGCATGAACACGATGCCGGTCGAGGCGAATTGCGAGATGCCGACGCGCTTGCCCTTCAGATCGGCCGGCGTGCGGATGCCGGCATCGGTGCGTACGTAAATGCAGGAATGCCGGAACATCTTGGACAGCATCACGGGGATGCCGACGAACGGACATTCGTTGCGCGCTTTCAGCGTTACATAGGTCGCAAGCGACATTTCCGCGGCGTGGAAATCACTTTGCTGCAGCAGCGCCTGGAACGCCTGCTGCGGACGCATCAGCTTGATTTCGAGCGCGATGTCCTTGGCGCTTACACGGCCGTCAATCAACGGCCGCGTCCGGTCATAGTCCCAGCACGCGAGTTTTATCGAACGAATCGTCATTTCTATTTGGCTACCACGATATGAGCCTCGGCCACCACCTGGCGCCATTTGGCGATGTCCGCCTTGATGCGGGCGGCCACCACCTCCGGAGGACCGGGCTCGACGTCGACGCCCTGGATCTTCAGCGCCTCGCGCAGTTGCGGGTTGTTGACCGCATCGATCACCGCCTTCTGCAGCCGTTTGACGATAGGGGCGGGCACGGCCGCCGGAACGACAATCGCGGTCCAAAGCGCAGCCTCGCATCCGGGCACGCCGGCCTCGCCCACAGTCGGAACGTCCGGCAGCATGGCGTTGCGCTTGTCGCTCATGACGGCATAGGCCCGCAGCTTGCCCTCGCGAATATGTGCCAGCGTTGGCGGGATTGTGCTCACCGAAAAGTCGATCCGCCCTTTCATCAGGTCGAACATCGATTGCTCGCTGCCGCGATAGGGCACGTGCGTGATTTGCACGCCCGCCTTGTGCTTGAACAACTCGCCGGCCAGATGCGCGAGCGTGCCGGTGCCGGCCGAGGCGTAGCTCAGCGCGTTGGGCTTGGCCTTCGCCAGCGCCACGAAGTCCTTCAGCGTCGGCGTGTCGAGCTGCGTCGCGCCGATCAGCACGAAGGGCGAACTGCCGATCATGGCGACCGGCGCAAAGTCCTTCACCGGGTCGAACGGCAGGCTGGCGTTGAGCGCGGCGCTCGCCGCGTGGGTCGTGGTGTTGGCCAATTCGATGGTGTAGCCGTCGGGCGGAGATTTCGCGACGGCGTCGGTGCCGATGATGGTGCTGCCGCCGACCCGGTTCTCGATAATCACTTGCTGGCCGAGATAATCGCCCATCTTGGCGGCGACGACGCGGGCGATGGTGGAGGAACTGCTGCCGGCGCTGAACGGCACGATCATCTTGATCGGCCGCTCCGGCCATTCCGCCCGTGCACCGAAGCTTGGTGCGATGCTTGCCACGGCGACCACCGCCGCCATAAGAGCCTTTCGCATCATGGTCCCCTCCCGATGATTATTCGATTTGTTCGGCCTCGCGTAAGCTTTCGAAAAGCGCGGTTCGTAACAGGAATTTGCGCGCAAGCGCGGGGTCTTCGGCCTGGCGCCGAAGCTCGTCGTGATTGCGCCGCCGCACGGCCGGGTCGCGTTCTTCCAGCAGGCGCTTGTTGCGGATGGTCTGCGCCTGGGTGTGCTTGACCGCCACGTGCCGCCGTTGCCGTTCGTAGCGGTCCAGCTCGGTTTCGTCGGCCTCGCCATGCACGACACGAGCCAGCTTGTCGGCGAGATTGAAGGCGTCGTGCACGCCGCTGTTCAGCCCCATGCCGCCAATCGGGCTGTTGACGTGCGCGGCGTCGCCGGCAAGCACCACGCGCCCCGAGCGGAAGCGCTCCGCCACGCGCTGATGCACGGTGTAGAGGTTGCAGCCGCAGATTTCGAACGCGTGGTCGATGCCGAGGAACTGCTGCAGGCGCTTCTGCAGCGCCTCCGGGCGTTTCAACTCGTCCTCGTCGTCGTCGATCGCGGTCGGGAAATGGATGCGCCAGCGGTCGGGCGGGCCCTTCCAATGGAACAGGTTGGAGTATTCGACCGGGTCGGAGATGTAGTTGCGTTCGGCATAGCCATGCCGCTTGAAGTCGTAGGCGACCTCGATGTTAATCGTGCGCTCGGGGTAGGTGAAGCCTTCGAATTCGACGTCGAGGCTTTTCCGCACGATGCTGCGTGCGCCCTCGGCTCTGACCAGGTAGCCGCCGCGGATCGTCTCGTCT
>JAFKKQ010000026.1 GCA_017304505.1 Hyphomicrobiales bacterium
GTCAGCCCGCGGTGGGTGCGCCATCGCCCGCGATTGCGACCGCGCAGGCGGCGCTCGGGTCGGGTCGGCCGTTGGGCTATACCGAATCACTCGGCATCGCGTCGCTGCGGGCGCGTATCGCGCGGCATTACGCCGAGACCTATCGCCTGCCGGTGTCGGCCGAGCGCGTGATCGTCACGACCGGCTCGTCGGCCGGCTTTATCCTCGCGTTTCTGTCCTTGTTCGAGCCAGGCGACCGGGTGGCCATCGCGTCCCCCGGCTACCCGCCGTACCGTCATATCCTGCGCGCGCTCGGCTGCGAGCCGGTGCTGATCGAAACCAGTGCGGCCACACGCTTTGCCGTCACCGGGGAAAGTTTGCGTGCGGCGCACGCGAGGACGCCGCTCGCGGGCGTGCTGGTGGCGAGCCCGGCGAATCCGACCGGCACGATGATGGAGCCCCAGGCGCTGGCCGACTTGATCGGGGCCGCAGAGAGCGAAGGCATCCGTTTTATCTCGGACGAGATTTATCACGGCCTCGACTATGCGATGCCGGCGGAAACCGCGCTGCGGTTCTCCGATAATGTTGTCGTCATCAATTCATTCTCGAAGTACTTCTGCATGACCGGCTGGCGGATCGGCTGGATGGTGGTGCCCGAGGTGATGGTGCGGCCGATCGATCGCCTGCAGGGCAATCTCGCGATTTCGGTGCCGACCTTATCCCAGATCGCGGCGGAAGCCGCGTTCGAGGGACGCGCCGAACTGGACGCGATCAAGCATGGCTACGAGGGCAACCGGAAAATCCTGATCGAAGGGCTGCCGAAGGCCGGCCTTGATCGCTTCCTGCCGGTCGATGGCGCATTCTATCTCTATGCCGATATCTCGAAATTCTCCGATGACAGTGTTGCGTTCACAAAGAGCCTGCTTGAAGACGCGCACGTGGCGGCGACGCCGGGCGTCGATTTCGATCCGGTTCACGGCAGCGAGTTCGTCCGCTTCAGTTATGCCGGTTCCGCTGCCGAGATGCGTGAAGCGGTCGAGCGAATCGGTAACTGGCTGCCCAAGCGTTGAGTGAGCCGATCCAACCGATCGCTTCTTGCAACCAGAGTTGAACACGGTATTCGCCAATGAGTGATCCCACGGGGCCAGGCCGTTTAAGAGAGGAACGCGCGCCATCGCCGGCCGCGCTTGCGTCGTTGATCCGGACCCGCGCGTTCCGTCGTGCAGTGGCATTTTTCATTGGCATAGGGGTGCCCGCGCTGACTGGGCTGTGGCTGCATCAATCCGGTGCGCTGCTGCTCGGCGTTGTCGCCGCGCTGATGTTCTCGTTCGCCGACGAGGAGGGGCCGCTGACACGGCGGCTTCTGGCGCTCGGTCAGATCGCGGCTGGCATGACGGTGGGCGGCGCAGTCGGCTGGGCGCTCGGCCATTACGGGCCGGTGTTCTGGGTGCTGTTCGTGTCGGGGGCGCTTGCCGCCGCCTGGCTTAACCGGAGCGGAAAGACACCCCACATCGGGGCCCGGATCGCCGTGATGGCGCTCGCCATCACGGCAGGCACGCAAGCGGTATCCTTGACCGAGGCGCTGTTCGGAGCAGGCGCGCTCGCGGTGGTCGTCGTGGTGCGGCTGGTGGACCACGCCATCTTCGGTCCGCTGCCTCCGTCGTCGCTTTCGCCCCGGCGCTCGGCGCCGGAAAGCGATGCGCTGTGGGCGCGCTACGCAATCGCCTACGCGGCAGCGGCGGCGATCGGACTATGGGTCGGCACCTGGTTCGATCCGCAGCATGCGATTTGGGTCGCCATCACCAGTCTGGTGGTCATGCAGCCTGACGATCGGAGCAACTACCGCCGCATCTTCGAGCGCGTCATTGGCACCATAGTCGGCGTAGCGGCGGCTTTTGTGTTGACGCAGCTCGTTCGCTCGCTGCCATTGACCGTGGCAGCGCTGCTGATAACCGCGGCGGCGCTGCCGCATCATATTCCGTTGCGTTATTGGCTGCACACCGCGGCAATTGCGCTTCTGGTGTTGCTGACTTACGACCTGGCCTCCCGCGCTGTGGGCGCGCCGCCGGAACTGGCGCCTGCGCTGTTCACCGAACGGCTGGTGGACGTGCTGATCGGCTGCGCATTGGCTTTCGCCGCGACCGAGCTGGCATTCCCCTGGCGTGAGTTGCGCGAGCGGGTGGGGAACGGTCAGAGGCCGGGTTGAGGTCCAGGGCGATCTGCTGGGCTATTCTTTTTGCGAGCCGTTCCTACATAGGGAGGCCGAAAGGCAGTTCCCATGTTCGACTTGAACACACAAACCATAGAAGAAATCGACGATACGCAGCCGGCCGCCGAGCCCATTGCGGCTGCCGCCGATGAATCGCGGCTGCTCGACGCTTATTCCCACGCCGTGATGTCGGTCGCCGATCGCGTCGGGCCGGCCGTGGTGCGCGTGGAGCGTGCGGTTGCGAACGGTCGTGGCGGCAAGGTCGCGGGTATGGGTTCCGGCGTGGTGATCTCGCCGGACGGCCTCGTGCTGACCAACAGCCACGTCGTCGATGGCGCGCGCGACCTGCGCCTCACCGACACCGAGGGCCGAAGCATGGAGGCGCGGCTGATCGGCGAAGACCCCGACACGGACCTGGCGCTGCTGCGCGCCGGGGCGGCACGGAACCTGCCGTCGGCCGTGCTGGGCGATTCCAAGACGTTGAAGCGAGGGCAGCTCGCGGTCGCCATCGGCAATCCTCTGGGTTTCGAATCCACGGTGACCGCCGGCGTGATTTCCGCGCTCGGCCGTTCGCTCCGCGCCCGCACCGGCAGGTTGATCGAGGATGTGATCCAGACCGACGCAGCCCTTAATCCGGGCAACTCCGGCGGCCCGCTGGTGTCCTCGCGCGGCGAGGTGATCGGCATCAACACCGCGATCATCGCCGGCGCGCAGGGCATCTGCTTTGCGGTGGCGAGCAACACCGCGCAGTTCGTGCTGAGCGAGATGCTGCAGCATGGTCGCGTGCGGCGCGCATTCATCGGCGTCGCCGCGCAGACCGTCGCAGTGCCGCGACGTCATGCGCGCGTTGCCGAGATCGACAACGTATCGGGCGCCATGATTACCGCCGCTGAATCCGGCAAGCCGGCCGATACGGCGGGGCTGATGTCCTATGACGTGGTGGTGCGGCTCGACGGCCAGCCGGTGGCGGGCGTGGACGATCTGATCCGGTTGCTGAACGGTGAGCGGATCGGAAAGCCGGTCAAGGTCGAAGTGCTGCGGCGCGGCCAGCTCCGCGTATTTGATGTGACCCCGACCGAGCGGCAGAGCAAGCCAGGCTGAGGCGAATGCGCCCCAACTCTTGGTTCAGCCCTTGGCCTTCAGCGAATTGAACAGGTCGAAAGCCTCTTTCGGCTTCATGTTCTGATGCACCACCGCACCGACCGCGGCGATCATGGCCTTGGGCGCTTCGGACTGGAAGATGTTGCGGC
>JAFKKQ010000027.1 GCA_017304505.1 Hyphomicrobiales bacterium
GTGTGGTTGGTGCCGATCACCTTGTCGCCGAAGGCGACGTTGGTGCGCGCGCCGAGGAACAGCGCGCCGTAGTTCCTCATGTTGTCGAGGAAGTAGTCCGGATCGCGGGTCATCACCTGGACGTGCTCGGAGGCGATCCGGTCGACGATTGCTTTGGGCATGCCTGCCGGTCCCAGCATCCCGGTCCACGACACCGCGCCGAAGCCCGGATAGGTTTCCGAGATCGAGGGAATGTCCGGGAAGGACGAGGCGCGCTTGGCGCTCGACACGGCCAGGATGCGAACGCTGGGATTGCTGCTCTGGGCGTGGGCTTCGAGGATCGGAACGAAGGTGACGGGGATGTGGCCTGCGATCAGGTCGGAAAGCGCAGGCGCCGTCCCGCGATAAGCGACGCTCGTCATCTTCAGCCCGGCGCGGTGAAGGAACAGCGACATGATGAGGTTGCTGGCGCTGCCTGCGCCGCCGCCGCCGCCATAAGCCATCTGCTGCGGTTGCGATTTCACATAGGAGACGAATTCCGCGACCGTCTTCGCCGGCACCTTGGAATTGACCAGCAGCACCTGGGGGCTGGTGCCAAGCTCGCTGATCGGGGCAAAGTCCTTGAGCGGGTCGTAAGAAACCTTGACGATGTGCGGCACGATGGCGAGGACGTTGGTGCTCGCCCACAGCAGCGTGTAGCCGTCCGGTGTCGAGCGGGCGACCGCCTCGGTCGCGACAACGCCGCTGCCGCCAACCCGGTTCTCGACCACCATCTGCTGACCGAGAACCTCCGACAGCCGCGCCGCGACCAGACGGCCGGTGATGTCGATATTGCCACCGGGGGCGAAGGGAACGAGGAGCTTGACCGGCCGGTCGGGCCAGCCGTTGGTTTGACTTTGGGCAAACGCCGAGTTGCCGACAAAGGGAAGGGCAAGCGTTGCCAGCGATGCGCCAAGGAAGCGCCGGCGCGGCGCGGAGAAGTTGTTTTTCATGCGTTCACTGTATTGCGGGCGGGTCGGGTTCCGCAACCTTATACCGCCGGGGCGTCGCGTGGCACGGCCTCCGAAGCGGGCATGTCGTCGCGGGCTTGCTTCGCGGCCGGCCTGTCAACAGGCAGGCGGACCACCACCGTGGTGCCGGCTCCCGGCGCCGAGCGAATACGCATGGTGCCACCGTGCAATTCGATCAGCGATTTGGCGATGGCCAGACCCAGGCCGGAGCCGTGATGGGTCTTGGTCAACTGGCTTTCGACTTGCTCGAACGGACGGCCGAGCTTCTCCAGCGCGTTGCGCGGGATGCCGACGCCGGAATCCTGAATACCGATGATGGCTGCGCCGCACGACATTCGCCCGCGCACGGTGATCCGCCCGTTCTCCGGTGTGAATTTGACGGCGTTGGAGAGCAGATTGAGCGCGATCTGCTTCAGCGCTCGCCGGTCGGCTTTCAGGGCAATGCCCGGCGCGATGTGCGAGACAACCGTGAGGTTTTTGTCCTGTGCTCGCGCGGTGACCACGCGCAGCGCATCGTCCAGCTCCTGGTCGAGTTCGACATGCTCCACGCTGAGCTTGAGCCGGCCGGCCTCGATCTTCGACATATCGAGGACGTCATTGATGACGTCGAGCAGGTATTCGCCGCTGCCGTGGATGTCGCGGCAGTACTCGTCGTATTTCTCGGAGCCGAGCGCGCCGAACATGCCCGAAGCCATGATCTCGGAAAATCCGATGATGGCATTGAGTGGCGTGCGCAACTCGTGGCTCATATTCGCAAGGAATTTCGACTTGGCCTGGCTTGCTTCTTCGGCACGGGTTTTCTCGTCGGCGTACTTTTGTGCGAGGTCAGCGAGCTGTTGAGCCTGCGTCTCCAGTGTCGCTTGCGATTTGCGAAGGTCGGCGATGGTGGCCATCAGACACCGCTCGCTGTCGACCAGCTTTCTTTCATGCAGTTTCAGCGGCGTGATGTCGGTGCCGACCGACACGTAACCGCCGTCCTTGGTGCGGCGCTCGCTGATCTGCAGCCAATGGCTGTCATCGAGTTGCGCCTCGAAGGTGCGCGCTCCCGGAACGGCGGGGTCTTCGCTGGCGAGCTTGGAGCGGATGACGTGCTGGCGTCCGGCGGCGACCACGGCTTCATAGGGTGTGCCTGACACCACAGCTTCGTCCGGCAGGTTGTGCAACTTCTGGAAGTTCGAGTTGCACAGCACCAGCTTATTCTCGTGATCCCACAGTACGAACGCCTCCGTGATGGTTTCGATGGCGTCGCGCAGGCGGACATCGGCAGTGGCGGTCCTTTCGACCAACGCCTTCTGCTCGGTGATGTCGACCGCGATCCCGATCAGGTGCGGAGTCGGCGCCTTGCCCGGCTGGTTGACCAGTTCGCAGCGCGCACGCAGCCAGACCCATTTGCCGTTGGCATGTAACATGCGGAATTCGTGATCGATAAAGCCGGTGTTGGTGTCCGTCAGTTGCGCCGCGACTTCATAGAGACGGATGTCGTCGGGATGCACCAGCCGGCTGACCTCGCCAAAGGTCATCAGGTCGTCAGTCGGCTGAAGCCCAAGGATCGCGAACATCGAGTGCGACCAATAGATGCGGCCGCGCGCGAGGTCCCAGTCCCACAGCCCGCAGCGGCCGCGGTTGAGTGCGGTATCGATGCGGCTGCGAACGGTGTCGTAGATGATGTCGGCCTCGCGGGCGCGTGTGGCCTGCCAGTGAAAGGCAAAGCCGAGGATCAGCAGCACAAAGCCCGTGGTTACCGTCAGTGTGGCGGTGAGCGCGGTGTCGGAGCGCCAGACCGCGAGCACGTCGCTGCGCGTCTGGTAGATGCTCAACTGACCGTGCGTCGACGCCAAGGTTCGCACAGTGGCAAAGGCGCGGCTGCCATCGGCCAGCGCGATTTCCAGCACGCCTGCGCTGGCGCCGAGGATGGTCAGCGGCTGCGTTTCGCCAAGAACATCGAGCAGCCGCTCGCCGATCGGTCCGCCGGCAGGCTCCGTGGCGGTGATGATCCCGCGGGCGTCGCTGAGCAGAATCCGGCGGCCGTTGGCTATGGCGTGGCTCGGCATCGCGCGCGCCAGCAGATCGCGCCGCGTGGTGTCGCCGCGCTCGGCCGCCGCCAGCCGGTCGAAGCGCTCCGCGACGAAGTCGGCGACATTGTCGATATCGCGCACGGCTTCGGCCACCGTCCGCCGGTGATGGTCGAGCACCTGCACAAGGGAGCCGGCACCGATGGTGAGCAGAAAGGCGATGATCAGCACAGGTACCGCGCGGCGCAGCGTCGGTTCGGCCGTCAGCAACCGCCGATAAGCGGGGTTGGCGATGGATTGCGCCAAGCCCTTGATCGAATCCGATCGCGCGGACGCACTAGCCAATTCGGCGCGCGCCATGGCCAGCCCCTAAATTTGGAATTTCCCCGGAAGCCACGCACTCGAGGCGATGTGCCGTCCCACCCCGAATCACC
>JAFKKQ010000028.1 GCA_017304505.1 Hyphomicrobiales bacterium
CTCGCAGCCCTTGCCCTTTGGCCACTGGCCGGCGCGTTCGATCTGGAACACGCGCTCGGACACGTCGTTGCCGAGGAAGTAGCCGGCGACCGCGCTCATCGCCTTGTCCTTGCTGAGATAGCTCGCGCGCTTGCCGATGACGATGCCGAGCTCGACCTCGTAGTCGAGCTTGCTCGAGCCCTTCGGGGTGATGGTGTTGTCGTTCGGTCCGCAGATCGAGGACACCGCCTTGTTGAAGATGATCGGCTCCGGCGGCAGCTTCATGCCGGCCTCGGCCGCATGCTCGGCATAGTTCAGGCCGATGGCGATGAAGTTCGACGGCCGCGCCACGCAAGGGCCGAGCCGCGGGTTGCCCTTCACCAGCGGCAGCCGGTCGATGTTGGCCTTCTTGATCTTGGCCAGGCCGGCCGGCGACAGCGCCTCGCCGTCGATGTCTTTGACCACCTTCGACAGGTCGCGGATCTTGCCATTCCTGTCGATGATGCCGGGCTTCTCTTTTCCGGCCGCGCCGAAGCGGACGAGCTTCATGGGTTGTTCCCCTTGTATGTGTCGATGAGGTTGATGAGTGGGTGTGAAAGGTGTCGCATCATGCGTTTTCGCGCGGATTCGAGCAAGCCACGGATACGGCCCGCCTGGTTCGTGCCACCTTCGCGCCGCGCCCCGTCAGAACGCGCCGGGGAAGATACCGCCGTCCATCAGCAGGTTCTGCCCGGTGATGTAGCCGGCATGCGTCGAGCACAGGAACGCGCAGGCCGCGCCGAATTCGTCCGGGTAGCCAAGCCGCTTGGCCGGCACGGTGGCGGCGCGGGCGGCCGTCGCCTGCTCGAGGGTGATGCCCTGTTTCTTGGCATGGGCCTCGTTGTTGGAGCGCAGCCGGTCGGTGTCGAACGGCCCCGGCAGCATGAAATTGATGGTGACGTTGTGCTGCGCCACCGAGCGCGCCACGCCGGCAAGAAAGGCGGTGAGGCCCGCGCGCGCGCCCGACGACAGGTCGAGGCCGACCAGCGGCATCTTCACCGAGCCCGAGGTGATGTTGACGATGCGGCCGAACTTCTTCTTCACCATCGGGTCGATGGCGCGCTGGATCAACTCGATCGGCACGATCATGTTGCCGACCACGCCGTCAATCATCTTCTGGCGGTCGAGTTCGCGGAAGTCGCGGAACGGCGGTCCGGCGTTGTTGGCGACGAGGATGTCGGGGTCCGGGCAGGCGGCAAACAGCGCGGCCTGGCCCTCCTTGGTGGAGACATCGGCCGCGACCGCGATCACCTTGGCGCCGGTCTTGCTGCGGATGTCGGCCGCCGTGGCGTCGAGCCGCTTGGGATCGAGCCCATTGACCACGACCTCGCATCCAGCTTCGGCCAGCCGCTCGGCGCAGGCGCGCCCCAGGCCCCGGCTCGACGCGCAGACAATGGCCTTGCGGCCGGCAATTCCCAGATCCATTCCAAGTCCTCCGTGTTGGCGGCGCGCATCATAATGCAAATGCCGCAGCTTCAGGCATGGATTTCACCGGGCGCCTGCGATGGCGCTACGCGACGCGATGTGTCGCGGACACGCGCTTGTCATGTCCGGGCCGGGGCCGGGCTTTCGGGTCTCGCTTCAGCCTGTCGGGGAATTCGTGGAGGCCGTAGGATTGGAGGCCATAGGATAGGGTGGATCGCGGCGCACCGCCGGGGGGATGGCAGCAATGATCGTCGGGCGTGTCTACGAATGGGCGCGGGTCGAGCCGTCCAGACCCGCGTTGATCCACAATGGCGTCGTCAACGATTACGCGACCTTCGCGGGACGCATCGAGGCGGCGCGGGAATTCCTGAAACGACGCGGCCTGCCGGCCGGCACGATTGCCGTTGTGCTCGCCGACAGCTTGGCCGACGCCTGGGTTCTCATTCTGGCGCTGCGCACGCTCAAGGCGCTCGACATCAAGAACCTGTCTTGCGTTGTGACCGATGCACCGCCGCGCAGCTTTCGATCGGTGTTTGGTCTTTTGGCCGGGTTGAGAGTCTCCGCCGCGGAGACCCGGAAGATGCTCGGCGCCAGGCTCATTTCCGTCCCCCGGCGGGTTCTCGATGCCATGCCGCCGCGCGACCCGCCGCCGTTGCCGCCGGGCAACGGCCATTACGGCGGACACATCATCTATACCTCCGGCACCACCGGCGCTTTCAAGAAGCTGATGTGGGACGGCGACCGGGAGGATGCCAGGATTGCCGCACGGTCTCGCGCGAACGGATTTACCAAGAGCACGGTGGCGCACGTGCTGTCCTACGAACAGCAGACCGGGATCGGATGGAAGATTCCCTTGTCCGTGTGGCAGGCCGGCGGCTGCGTGGTGTTCGATCAGCGCCCAGACTGGCGTGAACGGTTCTTCGAGCACGACATCACCATCACATTTGCGCATCCGGGCTCTTTTCAGCCGCTTCTCGATGCGGAAAATCCAAGGCCGGGCAACTGCGAAGTTCTGCTCAGCAGCGGATTTTTCGGGTCCGAATTAATCGCGAAGGCGATTGCAAGATTCGATGGCCGCCTCGGAAATTTCTACGGCTCAACCGAATTGATCACGCCTCCGCTCAATGCGCGGATCAGAACTCTAGACGATGCACAATGGTTTGAGCCCGATCCGGACCGAACAGTCCAGATCATCGATGACAACGGCCGCGAATGTCCGCCGGGCGTGGAAGGCGACCTGCGCATCTTCACGACCGATCTCGACTGGCAGTCTTACCTCGACGACAAGGACGCGACCTCAAGGGTGTTCCGCGATGGATTCTTCTATCCGGGCGACAGGGCCGTCAGGCGCGCGGACGGGTGCATTCGCATCCTCGGTCGTGTCGCCGATGTTCTCAACGTCCGAGGTATAAAGATCGCGGTTGCGCCGCTCGAGCAGCGAATCCGACAGGACCTCGAGGTGGATGAGGTCTGCATGTTTTCCGGTTTGAACGCTTTGGGTCAGGAGGAACTCGTCATTGCAATCCAGTCTGACGAGGAACCTCCGAAGCAGAAGCTTGATTCCATCAGTCGCGAGTTTGAGAAGTTCGACAAGGTCCGCTTCTCGTTTCTGAAGCGGTTTCCCCGCACCGAAACCGGCCTGGAAAAAGTCCGCCGTGCCGAATTGCGGAAGATGGTATTCCCCGAGTCGGGCAATCAAATCTGAGCGACTTGCCGCGCATGGCGTAACTTGCTGCGTGGCTGCCCCAAAGCTTGAATCGGCGGGGGTGCGACACCGCCTTGCTTGCGCCTGGCTTCAGGCATTACGTTGCGTGCATGGCAGCAGCCTCAGACTCCACCGAGCTCCCCATCGCCGCCGACATTGACGCCGCCGCCAAGCGCCTCGCGGGCGTCGCGGTGCGCACGCCGCTGTTGAACTTCCCGGTGCTCGACGCAAGGCTTGGCGCGCGGGTGTTTCTGAAGGCCGAAACGCTGCAGCGCACCGGCTCGTTCAAATTCCGCGGCGCGTACAACAAGATTTCGTCGATCCCCACGGACAGGAAAGCTGCGGGCGTGGTGGCCTATTCCTCCGGCAATCATGCGCAGGGGGTGGCGCATGCGGCGCAGCTTTGCGACATGCCCGCGGTGATCGTGATGCCCTCGGATGCGCCGGCTGCGAAGCGCGAGCGCACGGCAGCGCTCGGTGCCGAGATCGTGCTCTACAACCGCGACACGGAGGACCGCGCGGCCATCGCCCAGGACATCGCGCAAAAGCGTGGCGCGGTGTTGGTGCCGCCGTTCGACGATCCGCTGGTGATCGCGGGGCAGGGCACCATCGGTCGCGAGATTTGCGAAGACCTGACGGCGCTCGGGCTCATTCCCGACATCGCGGTGGTCGGTGCGTCGGGCGGCGGACTGATCGCGGGCATTGCGCTCGCCATGAAGGCGCGCGTGCCAAGCGTCGCCTTTTACAGCGCCGAGCCCGAAGGCTTCGACGACACGCTGCGTTCGTTCGCCAGCGGCCGGCGCGAACGCAATTCGCGCATGAGCGGTACGATCTGCGATGCATTAATGACCAATACGCCGGGCGTGATCACCTTCGAGATCAATCGCAGGCTTGTCGGCGCGGGCGTTGCCGTGAGCGACGCCGAGGTCGGCTTCGCGGTGGGCTATGCGTTCCGCGAACTGAAGCTTGTGGTCGAGCCCGGCGGAGCTATCGGGCTTGCGGCGCTGCTCGCGGGCAAGCTCGAGGTTCACGGTCTGATCGTCATCGGCGTGTTGTCCGGCGGCAATGTCGATGCCGGGATGTTCGACCGGCTGATCGCCGGAGGCTAGAGCATGATCCTGAAAAGTGGGAACCGGTTTTCGGACAAGATGATGCTCAATCGAAAAGATGAGCGACCTGTCTGATTCAACGCAGTTGAATCAGACACTAGCTGAACAGCGCGAGGCGCTCGTCGTCGCTCATGGCGCGCAACGGCGCGAGCGGGTCGCGCGGTGTGTCTTCTGCATCCAGCTTCTCGGTCGCGGGCCCGTCTGCTTCGCTCGGCGTGGCCTGCGGTGCGGCGGCTGCATCGGATTTTGCCGCGTGCGCGGGCTCAGCCGGGGCCGCCGCGTTCATCGCCTCGACCATCGCTTTCAGCATCGAGACGGTCGGCACGTCCTGGTGCGGATTCCGGTGCGATTCCAGTTCCGCTTCCGGGCGTGCCTCCCGGTTCCCCGCAACGCCGGTATCGCTCGTGCCCGCCGGCACGGGCGCGTCCGTTTTCTGTGCTTCGGCTGCGGGCCCGAGCCGCGACACCACGTTCGACACGGTCGGCACCCGATCGGGCGCCGTCTGCGCCGCGGGCTGCGGCGCGGCGGCCCCCGCGATCTCCAGCATGGCGTCGATACGGTGCTCGAGTTCATCCAGCAGCGTCGCGGTGGCATCGCCTTCAGGCGCTGGCGCATCCGGCGCGGCAGCCTTGGCCCTGGCGATGGCGCGCGCCATCTCGCCGAGCGCCAGCCGCAAGCGGCCGAGCGTGGCCCGGTCGTCGCGGATGGTCGCCTCCATCCGCCCCAGCGCATCGAGGATCAGCACCACATCCGCGCCGGGTTCGCCGAGTGCCGGTGCGGCGCCGGGCTCGCCAGTCCTCACATTTTTCGATGACGGCTCGCCGGGCATGGGCTCAATCTCGGTTCCACCGGAGTGGCTGCGACAGGCGCGGTTGCGAAAGAATTTCATCAATCTGCACGATTGATCCACCAAGGCAAACCGGGCGGTGGCCGGGGCGTTGCAGTTCTCCACCGTAAACGGCCCTTGCGCAAAGGCCCTCGCGCAAACGGCTCACGCCCCCAGCGGATGCGCGGATGCGACAGCGGTGCGACGAGGATCGCGGTCGCGGCC